>NZ_DAONKG010000124.1:0-7390 GCF_035406105.1 Methanospirillum sp. | reverse complement strand
AATCTCATGCTTGAGCAGTCATCAGTTGTAGTTAATGATATTCCTTCTCTTATCAAGGCCTTACCATGTCCGATTCCAGTGCGACCAACAGCTATCTGATCGCATGTGAATAATGTTAACGGATTATAGTATCTTATGGTCTGATAGTGTTTGATTATTAACAATGAAATATAGGTTCCCTTCGAAGTTTCCTTCTTCTTTCTCTTAGAAAATTCTGATTACCGGATAAGATCATGTTCTGTCATACCATTTTCCAATTGTACGGTATGATATCATGTGAGTACCCTGTCTGTTTGATTGTGGTGCATACGTTCTTCCTGAATGAACCATTGTCTTTGATTTATTGTGTCAGTATTGATGCAATTATATTTCATAACCGACATTCGGCAGCAAATTGTAATGATTTTGGATTTATTTATAGCAAACCAATAAATGGATATAAATCCATTCTCCATAGGAAAATAGGGCTGAATTATTTGAGCCCTGTTTAAGACCTTTACAATGACATTTGATCTGACCGTCAACCATGAGGTGTAATCTTAAAACGGACTAAATGAAAAAATCATCAAATTTAATCGTGGTTTAGAATAGATGATTTTAAAAATTATTCATTGCAAATTTCTACTGCCGAGTGTCGGTTTATAAGAACTTTCAAATGAATTAAAGCCTTACAAGATTTAAAAGTTTTTTATGAAATCTTCCATTCATAACAGGTCGAAACACTTAAGTTGCACCAAGATTAATAATGCATGGTGCACTATCTGTCTCACAGCGAAACATGCACCTAGGATAGTCCCTTCTGTATAGATCTGTTCTGGTAACCCCGGAATAATCGTACAGATTTAGGTTGTAGTTTGGTGAGTTCATTTTTCTTGAGGTTTCTCTATATTAATCATAAGAATCTGATACATTTTTCTATACACATCACTCTTTTATTGGTGCAATAATGACACAGGCATCGGTTCTGGAACTCATTCAAAAGATAGAACATGAATCCGGACAATTAACAAAACCTGAACGTGCTCTTCTTATCACTGATGGTTCCGTTACCCGGCTTTTGGAAGCATTTGGTAGTGCACCCGTCGGTGTCAGAACAATACAGCAGAACATTCTTCCTGTACCAGAAAAGATAGCTGAATTTCTTGAAATTTCACCCGGAGATGATGTGAACTTTCGGGAAGTGGATCTATACAATAAAAATGATGGCCGAGTTCTAATACATGCTATCTCATATGCACCATTAAAGCATCTTCCAACTGGTGCAATTACCCGGCTAATAAAAGAAGATGAGCCGATTGGTATGATAATGCGTGATGAAAAGATGGAATCAAGGAGAGAGATCCTGTCAATACGAAAAATTACCCATCCATCTGATGACCACAGGCAAAATACACGGGAGAAATTTCAGTTAAGCAGGTCGTACCGGATTATTCATAATTCACGCCCGATATTTTATATTGAAGAGCAAATTCCTCTCCCTCTTTTCACCGAAGATACTACCATCAAAGTAATTACTCCTTCACGTCTTCATATCGGGCTTCTTGATATGAATGGTGGAGGAGGCAGAGTCGATGGCGGTGCAGGTATAACTCTGGCAGACCCTGGTTTCATTTTTGAAATATCTAAATCAGATGCGTTTTCCCTGACTTCAGAGGAACGAGAGGTCGCACATCAGGTGCAGCCCATTCTTGATAAATTAATCATGAATGGATTATCGATTCCTCCGGTACATATTCACATTCAACAATCAATTCCCTTTCACTCTGGTCTTGGAAGCGGAACCCAGGCTGCTCTTGGAATTGCAGCCGGGATTGGGGCAATGACTGAACAGAAACTATCTGCAGAAGAACTGATAGCCCTTTCCGGAAGGGGTGGGACATCAGGTATCGGAATAAGAGCATTTTTCATGGGGGGATTACTTGTTGATGCCGGTCATCGATTTGGACCTGGTAGAAAGAAGGATTCGTTTGCACCATCAGCATCATCATCCGGTGCAGGAGCAGCTCCACTGGTTGGCCGGTACGCTATCCCAGAAGATTGGCATTTCATACTTGCAATACCTGATGGATTTGCAGAAATTCACGGTCAGTTGGAATATGATATGTTTCAGAGGTTCTGTCCTGTCCCACAGTCTGAAGTCCAGGCTCTTTCCCATATTCTTCTTATGAAACTGATCCCTTCCGTAATTGAAGAAGACCTGGAACAATTTGGAGAGGCTATCAATGAGTTCCAGAATTATGGGTTTAAAAAATGTGAAATAAGCCTTCAGCCACCCGTAATCATGGACATCATGGATGCCATGAGGGATGCTGGTGCAGCTGGAGCCGGTATGAGTTCATTCGGACCGGTAGTATATGGGGTATGTGATTCGAATACGAATGCAATCAGATCAGCAGTTCAAAACATCATGAATCAGGAAAAAGGCGGGAGGACGGTATGTACCAAAGGAAGAAATAGTGGAGTTGAGGTCATTAAAAACGGCCACAAAATGCAATTGATATACTGAGCAATATTTTTAGGTATCTGCCTGAAAGTATCTGACGAGAAATTTTCTAACCTTTTCTGACTCAATAAATCCTTTATCAAGTTCATCTACCAGAGAATCGATAATGGTTACCTGCTCTGAAATCCTGGCGTTTTCAGGGGTTTCAGATAATGAAGCAAGTGTCAGGATGACACTTAATGGATTTCTTATCCGGTCGTTTAAAATTGCAAACTGTTCAATATTTCGATTGATCTGTTCAAATGCATTCTTTTGAAGTTGCCTGATCTTTACCCGATCTGAAATGTCCCGGGAGATCTGAATAATGAATTCTTCGTCTTGAATATTCACTTTCAAAGCGGTTATTTCAACCGGGATTATCTCCCCATTTTTTGAGACTTCAGAGAATTCTGCAGTCTGAACCTTCTTTACTTTAAAACTCTTGATGAATGATAAAAATCTTCCAAATTCTTCCGGAGGGAGAATGTCTGCAGGTGACAGCGTCAATAGTTCCTGCTGGTTGTACCCGAGTCTTTTCGCTGAAGATGTATTTGTCTCTATAAAAAGTCCTGGATAACCGGTCTCATCAATCTGATATATGGTAACTGAGTCAAACAAATTTTCAAAAATTGTTCTAAACCGTTCCTCTGTTCGGATCAATATTTCTTCTGCCTTCTTCCATCTCGTGATCTTCCTGAAATAGCCCATCTTCCAGGGGAAATCTGGATTCTCTCCTTCCCGGATAGAAAACTCCACTGAATGCCCCCTTCCTGGTCCGGATACAATCTGGATGTCCTGATGGGTACGATTTGATGAAGTGGGATGAAATATTTCAGAGGAGACTATCTTTGGGTTTCTAATCACCGGAAGAACCACTTTTTCTATGAATTCATTAAATTTTGTACCCCTGAAATCCTCAGTGGCAATTGGAAATAACTGTGAAATACCCTTATTCAGGTGACAGATGATGTCTGATGTGTTCAGGATGACAATACCATCCTCTATTGTTGAAGTGAGTTCATACCAGACCTGATACAAACTCTCTGATGAGTGCATATGTCATCAAATATTTGGCATTGAATCTATTTATGGAATATCTATTCCACCATTCATTAAATAATAGTTTTGAGATCCATGATACCTGCATCTTTATGCTTCCGTTCTCGTATATGGATATGGATACCATATGGCGTTACCAGATCTTGAAAATAATCTCCTCTATACGCTCAAAAAAGAAGCAGGTTCAACTCTTCCCATTGATATCTGGTATGAAGGAGAAATTTGGGTTTTTCATCCGGTTGGTTCTATCGACATCACAACATCAGTTGATCTTGAAGAAACACTGATGGAAGGTATTGCTCAGGGAATGCGATATATTGTTCTGGATCTGACAGATGTCCGTATGGTATCCAGTGCTGGTATCAGAGTCATTATTGCTGCTTTTAAGGCCTTAAAAAAGGTAAATGGAGAGATCTGTTTTTCCACGCCGAATATGAGTGTATCAGAAGTTCTCAGGCTGACCGGCCTTTTAAAAATAATAAATGTCTACCCTGACAATATTGTTGCTATACGGTCATTTTCCGTTTAATAAATATGGACCTGGTTTTAATAATCTATGGATTTTGAAGATATTCAAAGTCGATATGACCATTGTATGGGTCGGTTCGGAGTAATTTCACAACAACCTTCTGCCCAACTCTCAGACCTGATTCTCTTTTGACAACTCTTCCTTCTGCAGGGGGATCTATAAGCCTGACATAGGTTCCTTTTTCTGAAGCACCGGTCACAAACGCCTCAAAGGTCTCTCCAATTCTTGGTTTGAGCAGGACGGCTGCAGCTGATTTTCTCATAAACCGTTCAACTTTATTCGCGGCTTTTTCCCGACCTGAGAGCCATTCTGCTTTTTCATCAAGTTCCTGAATTGTGTATGGAGGTTTTGTTCCAAGGAGTACGGATTTGATCAGTCGTTGAATGATGAGGTCCACATATCTCCGGTTTGGTGCAGTTCCATGAGTATAATCCGTAACTGCAAGAGCAAAGTGCCCGATAGGGTTTTTCCCCGGAATAAATGGTACGTACTCTCCGGAACCCATGAGTTTTACAATGGTAAGAGAGAGATCCGGGAACCGTTCAGGATCTGCTTTTCGTTGTTTTGACAGGAATGACGAGAGGGATTTTGCATCAGGGTGAACGGGCAGTTTTTCACCATATCCGGCTGCAACAAGTCTGATCTCCTCCCAGTATTTTGGGACCCTGACAACCCGCTGTATCAATGGCAATCCTGCTTTTTCCAAAAAAAGAACCATAGTTCCGTTTGCTGCAACCATAAATTCTTCAATAAGATAATGTGCTGCATTTTGTCTCTGAATGATGAGGTCTGTGACCGTTTCACCATCTGAAATTACCTGTGCCTCAAGGGTTTCCAGATCCAAGGCACCTTGTCTTCTCCTGTGTTCACGAAGACGGACTGCAGCCTCATTCTGTAGTTCGATCTGTCTTTTCAGACCTTCTATGGTAGCAACCTGGGGTGGAACAGGGCCGTATCCCATAAGCCAGTTGCCAATCTCTTCATATACTAGTTTTGCTTTATTTCTGACAACTCCCTGATATATGTTCCCGGATCTGACTTCCCCATCCAGCATAACCGTATATTCAATAATAATTGCATAGGAGTCCTGACCGGGTAGAAGTGATGAAATACCCTTACAAAGCTGGTCAGGAAGCATATGAAAGGTAATTATTCCGGGATATACTGATGTTCCGTTATGTCCTGCATGGGCATCTGTCTTTGAGCCTTTGGGTACATACTGGTCAACATCAGAAATAGCTACTTTGACATGAATTTCACCATTTTCACCCTCCTTTACGTACTCGATCTGGTCAAGATCTTCAGAATCCACATTATCTATCGAGCTCCAGAGAAGGCCCCGGAGATCTCTGATCCCTTTTTTAATATGTACCTGATGTTTTTGTGAAACCCTCTCTGCTTCGTGGATAACCTCCCGGGAGAACCGTGGAGAAAATCCATACTTTTCCATAGTTTCCCATGCGATTGATTTCAGATCAACATGTTCATGTTTCATATTTGTATTCCTGCCAGAGGAATCATACCGGCTCACTGATATCTGTTCGCATTCTCACCGAGGGATTTCTTTTTTGGTTTCACATCCAATTATCTGGTATGAAACAATCAATCGGAAAAAAACCGGCAATCATCCCGACACCAGTTCTCATTATTGGAACCTATGATACTACCGGGAAACCGAATGGAATGACTGCAGCATGGGGCGGGGTCTGTAGTTCAGACCCCCTGAGTATCTCATTTTCCGTGCAAAGGACACGCCATACCTATCAGGCCCTTCTTGAGAAAAAAGAATGTACGATCAGCATTCCATCGGCAGCCTATGTAAAGGAAGCAGATTATTTTGGTGTTACATCAGGCAGAGACCGTGATAAATTTGCCGACACCGGTCTTACTCCTGTCCGTGCACCATTGGTAAACGCTCCCTATGTTGGTGAATTTCCCATTGTGATTGAGTGCCGGATTTCCAGAGTCGTTGATGTGGGTGTTCATGATCTGTTTATCGCAGAGGTTGTCGATGTCCTGCTGGATGACTCTCACATCTCTCCAGATGGAAACGTTGATTTGGGAGATGTCCCATTCTTTTTTTATCATCCTCTGAATCGATCCTATTATAAAACCGGAGAATTTTTAATGCCTGGTTTTTCATCAGGCAGTCTGTTTAAATAACTTTTTTTCAGTCTGATGAGATGAAATGATTATGTATCAGTAAATATTGGAACATGGGAGAACATGTTCACATCAAATACTCCCTTTGTTGTTACCCTGATCTCCGGAATTACCGTAAGTGCAAGAAATGACAAGTACATAAAAGGATCTGCAATTGCTCCACACGCATCGGTAATCCTGTGAAGGTTTGTCAGTTCTGCATGGACATTCTCATATGGTAATTCTGACATCAGACCGGCGATTGAGAGGGGAAGACAGCATTCCTTGGTGTCACTTCGTGCAACCATCGCCCCTTTGTGTTTTATAACGGTTGATAATGCCCTGAGTATCTCATCATCAGATGTTCCAATGGCGATGATGTTATGAGAATCATGGGATATACTGGAAGCAATAGCACCGTTGGTAAGTCCAAAACCCCTGACAAGACCGACTCCGATACGTTCCGGGTGGTATCTCGAAACGACTACGGCTTTTAAAATATCTCTTTTTATGTCCGGGATATCCTCTCCTGATATCTGGGTGTACTCTGCTGTTGTTCCGATCTGTCCTTCCTGAATTCTGATAACCCGTGCTGTTCCCCTCCCTCTTATCAGAATCTCCTGTACCGACGGAATGCGTGCATGGAAAGGGCATTGTGATATCTCATTCTGAACCGGGTTCCATTGGTTTGGTGAAATTTTTGTTCCCTTTTTAAATGTAGCTTTCACGGTGCAGTTGTTCAGATCGCTGAGAATACAAAAATCAGCAACCCGTCCTGGACTGATGGCACCCCGATCGTCAAGTCTGAATCGCTCTGCAGCTGATAATGATGCCATTTTATATGCAATTTCCGGCTCACACCCATATTCAATAGCTTTCCTGATACAATCATCAATATGACCTGATGTAACCAGCATATCTGCATGCCGGTCATCAGTGCAGAAACAACATCTTGATGATGTGCAGGGCGTGGCCAGAGGAATAAGAGTTTGAAGATTTCGTTCGGTTATACCCTCTCTCATGTAGAGGTACATACCCTTTTGTAATTTTTCTCTTCCTTCCTCAAGTACACATGTCTCATGATCGCTTTGTAATCCGGAGGCAATATATTCATCAAGCATTGATCCGGTAAGATATGGAGCATGTCCGTCACGAATAAGGGTAAGAGGGATCTTCTC
>NZ_DAONKG010000123.1:3302-7502 GCF_035406105.1 Methanospirillum sp. | reverse complement strand
CCTCAAGCCCTTTTGTCTCCTGTGCAATTGCCTGTGATATCCGGTCAAACTCTTTTTGCACTGCTGATGCAGTCATTGAAAGATTGGTCCGATCAATCATCAGATTCCGCATTTCTGTTTCACGGGCCTGTACACGCTCCTCCTGCCGTTTTACACTGGTGTACACATCAGAAAGCCGTCGGTTTGCCTCCTCCTTATCTCTTCCCGCCCGATCAATAGACCGGTGAAATCCTTCAATTGCTGCTTTCGCCTCAGCTATGCGGGACACAAGAGTCATGTACTCAGCTCCGGTCTTTGCTGCAATCTTCTGATCAATACTGGCTATCTCATCCCGGATTGAATCCCGCTCGTGTGATTTCCATGAGATATCAGATTCAACCCGACTCATCTGTTCTTTCTCTTCAACAATCGACAATAACAGGGCGTCCTGATCCTTCCTTCGTGCTGCCAGACGGGCCGCTGATCGGCACATGGCCAGATAGCGGATCTCTTCCTGTAACTTCCGGTATGAGACAGCCTGCTCCTTTTGTTTCTCAAGTTGTGTAAGCCGGACGCTGAGTTCCTCAATATGGACCGACTCCTCTGTCATCCGTTCCCTGACCTGAGACAACTCAGCATGGGCCAGTTCTTTCTTTGCGTCAAATTCAGCAACCCCGGCGATCTCATCAATAATCTTTCTCCGCTCGGTGTCGCTCATCTCAATAATCCGGTTGATGTCCCCCTGCATGACCACATTATATCCATGAGGAATTATCCCATAACCGGCAAGAAATTCCAGAAGTTCTGTCTGTCTGCACGGGCGGCCGTTCAGATACAGATAATTATAATAGGTATTTTCAGTCCTCTTAATCCGGCGTCTGATTACAGTCCCGTCAGAGAAGGTGATCTCAACTTCTGCTGTATTTCTGTCAGAATTGAGGTTGATCAAATCAGTAAGCCGCTCAGCACGGAGATGACGGGATGAGGAGAGGGCAAGGACAAACAGAATACTATCGATAATATTACTCTTTCCAGAACCGTTCGGTCCGGAAATGACGGTGAATCCAGGTAAAAATGGGATTTTCGTTTTTCTACCGAAAGATTTGAAATTATCTATTTCAAGCTGTGTAATATGCAAACCCTTACACCAGAGCTAGGAAGGGAGTTTTTCTGCTTACGAATCTTCTGAAGGCTCTTTATCTTCGGCAATGATAAGATCATTGTGACCGCTTCTCTGATGCTGGTCCTTATATCTCATCCGTGCATCACGGGCGGATGCAATAATTATTTCTCCCCCGCTCTCCTTTTCCGGCTGAAGTGTCCCATCAGGCTGCATTTTCAGCGTGATCTTATCCCGTGCAGGAGGATTCTGCGGTTTTCCCGGTATGCTCTCCTGATCTGCAGCCTCACGCTCTACTTTTCCTCTGGAGATCGGTGGAGCAACTGCCTGGATAACCGGTGGCGGGCGCTGCTCTTTCTTCAGTTTCATGACCACCGCCTTCATGTCCAGCATTTCATCAGTCAGACCCTTGATGAGCGCTTCCATATCGGCGACCTTCCGTTCAAGAAGGCGCACCCGCTCATCAAGATTATTTGTCCCATACCCTTCTTCGCTCATGAATCACGACCCTGATTGAACCGGTTCATCCAGTCTGTGTTAGTATTTGATACTAATACATATATATTTCCCTTTCCTATTTTTCATGTTATCCTGCACACACTCGCAGCCAGACTAAAAATTCAGAAATTACAAAACCATATTACCCTTTTATGCCAGATGTGTATGCACATGTCCTATCTGGAAACGACTGATCCAGAAATTGCAGCGATCATCGAGAAAGAAACCATTCGTCAGATAAATGGTCTTGAACTTATTGCTTCAGAGAATGTTGTCAGTAAGGCAGTCCTTGAAGCTACCGGTTCAATAATGACGAACAAATACGCCGAAGGGTATCCGGGCAAGCGATACTATGGCGGGTGTGAGTTCCATGACATGGCGGAAAACCTGGCCCGTGACAGGGTATGTTCCCTGTTTGGCGCGGAACATGCGAATGTTCAGCCTCACTCCGGAAGTCAGGCAAATATGGCTGTATATTTTACAGTCCTAAAACCAGGTGACAAGATCCTCTCAATGAACCTCTCTCAGGGAGGGCATCTATCCCATGGTTCTCCAGTGAATTTTTCCGGTATCATTTATGAATCACACCAGTATGGAGTGGATTTAAAGACCGAGCGGATGGATTATGGAAGCATTGCTGAAATGGCCCGGAAGATCAGGCCAAAGATAATTGTCTGTGGTGCCAGTGCCTATCCGCGAGAGATCGATTTTAAAGCCTTTGCAGAGATCTCTGAAGAGGTCGGAGCATATTGTCTCGCAGATATCGCACATATTGCAGGTCTGTGTGCAACCGGTATCCACCCAAGCCCAGTCGGTCTGACGACCTTTACTACATCTACCACACATAAGACCCTTCGTGGTCCGCGTGGCGGATTCATCCTTTGTGATAAGGAATTTGCAGCACCGATCGATAAAGCCGTTTTCCCGGGTATGCAGGGCGGACCGCTGATGCATATCATCGCAGCAAAAGCAGTCTGTTTCAAGGAAGCCTCTACAAAAGAGTTCAAAAAGTACTCTGAACAGGTTGTAAAGAACGCACGGACTATTGCAGAGACCTTGTCTGCAAACAATGTAAGACTGGTGTCAGGCGGAACTGATAATCATCTCTGTCTCCTTGATCTGACAAACTTTGGCATTACCGGACTTGAAGCGGAACAGGCTCTTGGAAATGCAGGGATAACGGTCAATAAAAATACAATCCCCAATGAAACAAAAAGTCCCTTCGTCACCAGTGGTCTTCGAGTCGGAACCCCTGCGGTCACCAGCCGGGGTATGAAAGAGAGTGAGATGAAACAGATTGGTGAATGGATATCCGCGGTTATCAGTGATATTAAAAATACAGGACTTCAGGAGAAGATCAGGGAAGAAGTCAAATCCCTTGCCAGCCAATATCCCCTTTATCCTGATCTGACATGATATTAGATGGTAAAGGACTTGCAGCACGAAGACTCGAACTGCTAAAAGAAGATATCCTGGAAGGGGGCCTTACCCCCACCCTTGCCACGGTGATCGTCGGGGATGATCCTGCATCCCATATGTATGTCAGGATGAAACACCGGGCATGTGAGCAGGTTGGGATCTCATCGGTTAACATCTCCCTGCCCGAAGACACAACGACACGTACTATTCTTGATAGGATACGTCAATTAAACGAAGATCCAGACATTGACGGCATACTCGTCCAGCTCCCCCTTCCAAAATCCATCGACACCGAAGCGGTTCTTGCCGCTATTCTTCCCCAGAAAGATGTCGACGGGTTTCATCCGCTCAATATGGGCCGGCTGGTGACAGCTCTGCCAGGGCCAAGGCCATGCACACCAAAGGGGATAATGACCCTGTTGCATGAGTATAAAATTCCCATTGCAGGAAAACGGGCTGTTGTTGTCGGAAGAAGTGTTGATGTGGGTCGCCCGATAGCACTATTACTCCTGCATGCTGATGCAACGGTTACCATCTGTCACAGTAAAACCGAAAACCTTTCGGAAATTACAACGCAGGCAGATATTCTGGTGAGTGCAGCCGGAAAGGCAGGGATAATAACTGCAGAAATGGTCAAACCTGGTGCAACGGTTATTGATGTCGGAACAAACCAGGTAAACGGAAAACTCTGCGGTGATGTTGCCTTTGAAGAGGTTGAGAAAGTCGCCGGGGCGATAACTCCGGTCCCTGGCGGTGTCGGGCCGATGACCATCGCATCCCTGATGGAAAATACCGCTGATATTGCAAGGAACAGATGCGGGCCTTCTCTGTAAAAAGCATCCATATCGGCAGGCCATATCCTGTCCTGATGGGTGTTGTAAACATCAGTCCCGAATCTTTTTATCCTGGCTCCTTTGTTCCCATATCATCCGTTGCTGATACGGTAGAGCGCATGATTGAGAACGGGGCAGAAATCCTGGACATCGGGGCCAGAAGTACCGCACCTGGAAGTCCCCCCATATCTATTGCTGAAGAGAAGACACGGATACAAGAATGTCTTACCCAGTTGCAGGGTGAGGATTACATCATCAGTATCGATACCATGTATCCAGAAGTACTGGACATGGCCCTTCATTTTGATATTAGTCTTGCCAATGACATATCCGGCCTTGCAAACCCGGCTC
>NZ_DAONKG010000123.1:0-3292 GCF_035406105.1 Methanospirillum sp. | reverse complement strand
GCTCTGGGAGAAATTATTTCTGATGCAGGAATTCCCGCAGTCCTTATGGCATCAAGAAAAACCCCTGGAGATGCAAAATCTCTTCAGGAGACGCATGCTGCAATAAACGATGTGCTTTCACGGGCTCATGACCATGGTATTGAAGATATTATTCTCGATCCGGGAATTGGCAGATGGATACCGGAACGAACTGCCGCGGATGACTGGGAGCTTTGCAGACATTTTCATGAATTACACAGCTATGATCTCCCCATTCTGGCTGCTGTATCAAGAAAATCCTTTATTGGTGAGATAACCGGTCAGGTACCGGCAGGACGACTTGCGGGAACACTTGCTGTCACATCACGACTGATAGAAGCAGGAGCAAGTGTTATCCGGGCTCATGACATCCCGGAGACCAGGGATGTAATCACATGTGTGATGAAGATGATGAGGTGATGATGAACTCGTTTTCGATATATGGACTGCATACCGATCTGATAAAGCCGGGAGATGACCTGCTTGACCACCTGAACACCGCTCTCGTACATGAGGGTCTTCAGCTGCAGGATCATGACATTGTTGTTCTGGCAGAATCGGCAGTTGCAACCGCACAGGGGCGTATTGTTTTACTTGACTCCATAACGCCATCAGAAGAGGCGAAACAGGTTGCTGCTCAGTATGGAGTCGAGCCGGCACTGGCAGAGATCGTGATCCGGGAATCTGATGCAATTGTCGGAGGGATTCCTGGATTTCTCCTCTCAATCACTTCAGGCCATCTCCTGCCGAATGCTGGAGTCGATGGATCGAATGCCCCTCTTGGATATGTAACACTCCTTCCCTCAGATCCTGATGTACTGGCCTTTACTCTCCGGAAAAAAATTCTGAACAAGACCGGACGAACCGTTGGAGTGCTCATAATTGACAGCAGAACACATCCGATGCGGTATGGCTGCGGGGGAGTTGCAATCGCATGTTCAGGTATACCTGCTATCATTGATGAACGAGGCCGGCGGGATCTGTTTGGGCGTGAACTTAAAGTCACCAGAAGAGCCATCGCAGATAACATTGCCTCTGCAGCTGAACTTGTCATGGGCGAATCTGATGAACAGATCCCGATGGTTCTCGTTCGGGGTCTTCATATCGAATTTGGGGATTATGAAGGGATAGAACTTATATCTCCTGATGAATGCCTCTTTATTGGAAGCCTAAAAAAAACATATGTTACTCCTCCGTGACAGATTTTTTTAATTCATACAGGAGGATCATAACACCGGTCAGGATTACAATGACCGGCCAGAAGGGGAAAGAAAAAGCCCACCATCCCATATCATTCCCAAGCCAGACTACCCCCCAGCACAGGATAAATATCCCAATCGTTATGACACCAACACTCATTCTGCGAATATAATTCATATACCTGGCAATTCCATCCAGTCATTCAGAAAGCGGTTCATCTACAACCCAAACGGCATATCCCATGTATGACTACAAGCATTGCACCGGCATTTCGCTATCATACTACCGGAATCTGTCGTTACCAGATCATCAAAATCCGTGTCTTTTGAGTTGCATTTTGGGCAGATTATATCTCCCATAGTACACGCATCACACTACCCGGGGGTCTTCCGTACATTTTTTCATCTGGATCTATTTGAACCCGGTGATGATAGTTTGTACAATATATAGATTACTGTAGCGATTCCTGCTTTACCCGTCCAAAACCCAAAGTTCGGGAAACTTCTTTCATTCAGACGGCAAATAAGAAATTAGCTATGCTATTTCACAGGGGGTTATTATGAGAGTACAAGGTTTATTATCGTCTGCCACTCTTTTGGCTGTCGTGGTGATCATTATCTGTCTCTTCACTCAGACAGGAACAGCAATTCCGGATCAGAATCTGATTTCAGTTCCAACATCAATACAACAGATTTCTCCGCCGACAGGATCTCCTGTATCATCTGGCGTTACCATTCAGTCTTCAGCACTTCCCATACCTGGTCAGTCAGTTCAGGTCTCTACTGAATATGCGCCTGATCGGCTCATTGTCCGGTATAATACTGACCGTCCTCGGGCGGAGTCTGCAATGATGTCGATCCAGTCTGCAACAAATGCACAGGCAGGAACATCGGTGGTAAAGGATCTGAGTGACGCTGGAATTCCTGGGATGCAGGTCGTGCAGGTGACGACAAACACCCTGGATGCAGCGATGGAAGCTTACAAAAACAGTCCTGATGTATTGTATGTCGAACCGGACTATAAGATCTCGTTAAGTCCTATTGAAAAAACCGGGAAAGTTGCAGATGCAGGAACAATCTGTGTTGATAGTGTTGCATATCCCAATGATCCCGGCTATCAGTATTTGTGGGGGCTGCATAACACCGGACAGGCACCATTTTACGGAATGGCCGATGCTGATATTGACGCTCCTGATGCCTGGAGCATTACGACAGGCACACCCACTGTTGTTGTTGCGGTGGTCGATACCGGGGTTGACTATACCCATCCGGACCTAGCAGCAAATATCTGGCAAAATACCGGTGAAATCATCAATGGGGTAGATGATGACGGAAACGGATATGTCGATGATATCCGGGGCTGGAACTTTGTGTCCAGAAATAATGACCCGATGGACGATAATGGTCATGGGACGCACTGCGCCGGAACAATAGCTGCAGTCGGTAATAACGGAATCGGAGTAGTCGGAACTGCATGGAACGTAAAAATCATGCCGCTGAAATTCCTCAATGCGCAGGGGTCCGGGTATGTTTCTGATGCAATATCGGCAATCTTATATGCAAACCGTAAGGGTGCGGCAGTAATCTCAAACTCCTGGAGCGGGACAGGATATACCCAGTCTCTGAAAGATGCCATCGATGCCTCATCTGCAGTGGTTGTTTGTGCAGCAGGAAACAGTGGTGCAAATGCAGATGTATCGCCCCAGTATCCGGCGGCATATACCAGTAATAATATTCTGTCGGTTGCAGCGACGGACTATAAAGATAACCTAGCATCATTCTCCAATTATGGGGCTTCGTCGGTTGATCTGGCAGCACCAGGTGTGAGTATTTACAGCACAACAAAGTCCGGCAGTTACCAGTATATGAGTGGAACATCGATGGCAACTCCGCATGTCGCCGGTGTTGCAGCACTGATCAAATCACAAAATCCTGCTCTGTCTGCGGTTCAGATCCGAAACCGGATATTCAGCTCGGTTGATGCTATCTCATCTCTTTCAGGCAAAGTTGCCTCGGGAGGCAGACTAAATGCGGCAAAAGCGCTGGGAGGAACCAGCCCCACTCCTTCGCCCACT
>NZ_DAONKG010000122.1:0-7513 GCF_035406105.1 Methanospirillum sp. | reverse complement strand
AGTGATTTCGCTCATGCTGTCATGAGTATATCAAACCCGTAAGCAGATATAAGAAATGATCTGGTCTATCAATGATAATAGTTCTCATACAAGAGAATAAGGATCAATAGATATATCTTTGCGACGACCCGCCCCTGATAACCCCAATTACTCCATACGCAATCAGGTAACACCCGATAAACACGATAAGAAGCTGCATTCCGTCCTGAGGATACAGGATAAGATAAAACCCGACAAGAGTGCTCAGCATTCCCCCGATAATCAGAAAGAGCCATGATATCCGGTCCTGAACAAACCCTGATGAAAACCCGAGTTGCATGATACCCATCATGAGGATCACGACCCCCAGTAATATTCCCATCAGTGAGACCGTCATATCAGGGTTGAAGAGAGCATACAGACTGACACATACACCGATGAGGCCCAGTAGAATAAAAGGAACAGAGAACCCTGAACCTCTCACCGAAGAGCCGATACCTACAAGCATCAGGGATATCAGAAAGATAACTGCGGCAAGAAACACCCCGATTATACCGGGGATAAAGGGAGAAAAGACAAGCATGAGAAGACCGATGAGTATTGCAACCATTCCCGCCTGTCTGGACATGCCCGAGCTCACCCATATCATGTTCATACAGGATGGTTGTACCATCACCCATAAATCCGAATTGATCTCCCCTCATGCATGCCATCTCTATTGACAGGTTTTTCGTGTTTGGAGAGGAGTGAATTTTCTTACGTGTGAAAAAAAATACATTCGGAAATCTATACCTCGATAAACCACTTACCCTCTCCTTTCAGCATCTCTTTTAAGGGCTGATCGACTTCATTCATTAATTTTATTGCAGATTCCGTTCTATCCGAGATGGTAAAAAAGGAGTATCAAAAAACTTTACTGCAGGGCAATTTTATGCATGAGCGCCATGATTCCGGGTTTTGGCTTTCCCATCCCTGTTCCGTTCTGTCCTGGTGCGAATCCTCCGAACATGGGTGGTGCTTCATACATCTCGGTGTTGATCCGGTCGGTTATCTCATCAAATATTCGTTTGTACGCGGTGCAGTGGGGATCAACACCGGTAATCTCTCCTCCCGACGGGGCAATCGCATTGTACGGGCATCCTCCCCGGCAGTACCTGATATGGGAACAGGATGAACAATGGGTATCAACGTAGGCTTTGAAATCATTCATGAGCCGTCCTGCTTTTGAATTGTCAAGATCCTGCCTGGTCGGCCGGTCACGGACATTCCCCATAACATACTCATCCATGCCTACAAACCGGTAACAGGGATAGATATTCCCATCCGGACCAATGGCGTAGGTATTTCCCATGCAGTCGGCAAATGTGCAGACATTGCCCCTTCTTGTAAAGACGCACCTGACCAGGTCATTGATATTCATAATATCAATCTCATGGTAATGATCAAGTGACTGATCCAGAAGGTAGACCAAGAGATCGCCAAATTTCTCCGGTGCCAGTGCCCACTCGTTCGGGCTTGAACTTCGAAGTGAGGGGAGGGCCGGATGCAGCTTCATGGTAAATCCCTGGTCGATGAAGAACTGTACAATAGATTCCCGCTTTTTTTCTGAATATCCGGTAAACGTGCAGATAAACCGGACCTGCAATCCATGCTCACGTGCAATCCGGTACCCTTCCATTGTTTTTTTGAAGTACCCGTCGCCCCGTTGATAGTCAGTGATCTCCTCCGGCCCATCAATACTGGATCCGATGGGAATATGATATGCTGCAAAGATATCTGCAAGTTCGGGAGTCATTTTCCAAAGGTTTGTCTGAATCGCGAATGAGGGCTTATTTTTTGCAAGACCTTCTGCAAGGAGGGGAAGTGCCTCACGGTAAAAGGCAGGTCCGGCAAGGAGGGGTTCACCACCGTGGAAGGTTATCGTGACCGGATCATCGCGGAAATCTGAAAGCCATGAGACGGTGTCCTTTATCACCTGAATATTCATGACTGGAGATCCTTCTTCAGAACTCCAGCAGTATTTACAGTTTGACGGGCAGCCAAGGGTCGGGATGAACATAATATGAAACGGGGTTTTCATCGATTCACCAGAAACTGATTACCATGTTGAACCGGAGATCTCAATTAAGTAAGCATCCGGGTGCGAAAACAGAGAAAAAATAACCTTTCGATATTCTATAAAATTTTCGAATTTAACCGGATTTTGATCTCGAACAGGCATTTATCAACGCAATGACCGGGAGAAAAGGACCGTTTCATTTGATTCTTCCAAAAGACATCCTCATGGAAACAGTGGATGTCACGCTTCCTACCGGCCCGTTCATCCCTCCCTCAGCTGAATACTTTGACAGAAAACGAGTAATTGAAGCGACAAAGGAACTTTGTGAGGCACAATGCCTGGTAATTCTAATCGGCACCGGGGCAATAGAGTCTGGTGCATGTGATGATATCATCGAACGTGCTGAGATGTACAATATACCGGTTGCAACTACCCCGAAGTCGAAAGGAGCGTTCCCCGAAGATCATCCGCTTGCTCTTGGTGTCCTTGGATTTGGTGGTTCGCCTCTTGCTGAGGAATATATAAAATCAGATGCGGTTATTGTTATATTAATCCGGTGGAAAAGCCTCCCGTCCAGTCATTTGCACAGGGAGCTCGTGACTACGCAATCCGGACTTTGCATTAAAGCCAGCAAAATCCTAACTTTTTCTGGATTTTCTCGATATAAACAGCTCATTCTTGCACCGAATGGGCGAACTCATTTTCAGAATCCATTTATGAAAAACCCGCATACGTTTGTACATGGATCCGATTATCAGCGCAATTCAGGAAGAACTCAAAGAGGTGATAGACGAAAAGACACAGAATAGTTATCAGCGGTTTTTCAAGGAAAAGGTGAACGCATACGGATGTAAGACGGCTGAGGTATCAAAAATAGCGAAAAAATACTGGAAAGAAGTCAGAACCAGAAGTAAACAAGAAATATTCTCTCTTTGTGAAGAACTCTACGAGTCAGGACATCTGGAGGAAACTTTTATTGTATCCTCCTGGGTCCCGAACCTCAAAGACCGGTTCAAGCCGGAAGACATAAACACCTTCAGATACTGGATTGAGAATTACATCACCAACTGGGCTACCTGCGATAGTTTTTGTAACCATTCGGTGGGTGATTTTATCGAGAAATACCCTGCATTCATCGGCGAACTAAAAAACTGGACCAGGTCAGAAAACCGGTGGATGAGACGGGCAGCTGCTGTATCACTCATTATACCAGCAAAGCGTGGAAGATATCTGGATGATGTCCTCGAAATTGCCGATGCTCTTCTGACCGATGAGGATGATATGGTCAGGAAAGGATATGGGTGGCTCTTAAAAGAAGCAAGCAGACAGCATGAGGATAGTATTTTTGAGTATGTTCAGGCACATAAAAAGGAGATGCCACGAACATCACTACGCTATGCCATTGAACTCATGCCAAAGGAGAGACGGGCAGAAGCAATGAAAAAGGACTGGAAATAAGAGACAAAACCGGGAGCATCATATAGATATATGGGAATAATTCATAATGGATGAGTGAGGCAGGCCAAACGGAAAGGAGGGCATTTGGGTGACATATTCACTTCCGTTCATCTCCGTATTGTGCCTTATCTCTGCGGCCATAACCTTCAGCCTCGGAATTTTTGTCTTTGCACGAAATCCCAAAAGTACTGTTCACCAGTTATTCCTTCTGCTCTGCTGTGCCGGAGCATTCTGGGCATTTTTTGAATATATGCTCAGGCAGGCAATTGCTCTCTCTTTTGCGTATTACTGGAACATGATAGGGTCAGAGTGGATTTTTACCGTTCCGGTTGCAATCTATTTTTGAGATCGTATTTCCCCCCGGCAACTGGAGAGCGGGCAGGGCCTGACCATTAAAAGATGGTATTATCCTCAATAAACCGCTCAATTATTTCTATCTCCCGTTCAAGGGTATCGCTGAGTTCAAGTGCCTTTGCACGGCTGAGATACTTTCTGGCTTCAAAGAAATCCCCCTCCTGTTTGCATTCGTCTGCATACCGGATCATGAGATCGATCATCTGCCGGTTTGGCCCAAAGGGAATATTCCGTTCATTCAGAATTTCATGGCCGTGGGAGATGATGAAGGGTATATCCGGTTCTGTTCCTGTTTTTTCCTGAATATATGCCAGTTCACGGGCAGTGTCCGGTGATTCTTCCCAGGTTGTAGCCATCAGATAGCAGGTTACTGCACCGGTATAATCGCCGGTTTCGGTCAAATAATACCCCATGTTCCGGTAGGCATGCGCAAGGTCGTCAGGCTTCCATGCATATTGCAGACACTGAATGGTACGATCGCGAAATTCCTCAAGGTTTCCTTCCTCGCGAGCAATATCCGCAAGTTCAAACAGAATGGCATCGTTAACCGGGCTGATTTGGACAAGTGAGGTGAAGAGTGCATGGGCTTTTTCTTTTTCTCCCTGCAATGCAATGAGCCTGCCATACTGAACCAGAATGTCTGTATTTTGGTACGGATGAATATCAGGGGCCTTGTCAGGACTCGTATCCTGGGCCAGAACGGTCTGGTAGTATGCGTACTCAATAAAATCGCGAAATGAGAGATAATTTCTCTTCGTGTGATCTGTCCGTTCTGCATACGGAAGGATACAGGCCAAGTCTTTTTCTGCGGCATGAAGATCCCTCTCATCCAGGGATATCCGGACAGTAGCAAGGACGGTTTGTACAAGACTCTCAGGATGCATCGCCTGAGATACCAGATTCCAGAACTCCTGCGGAGTGAGATGTTCTCTGGCAAGGAACGCGATACCCTCTGATACCTCCTGCTGGCACGGATGACCTGAAAAATGATGCTCCATATCGACGAGATACTCCAAAACCGCATCCTGTTCTGTGGGGAGATGTGCTCTGATATGTTGCAGGGTTCCTGCACAACGCTCTGGTGATGTCATACTTATGCCTGCCCTGACGGTCGGATCACATAGGATTGGTCTTCAGCCATAATGAACTCCCGGTCAGGCTCCAAGAGTTCTAGTACCTGAACAGATGATCTATTGGTATGCATCTCCAAAAGCAGGGAATCCGGGTGCTTGGAATATCCGAGTCATTTGCAGACCGCACGTGGTCGATCCTCTGCGGTGTGGTCATGCGACGGGACCTGCATATTGACGGGTTCTGCTTTGGAAAGGTACAGGTTGGGGGGATGGATGCAACCGGTGAGATTCTCAGGATGATTGCATCCCTGGATCGTGAAGACATAAACGCAATCATGCTGAATGGGTGTGTTATTGCCTGGTATAATGTGATTAATCCGGATGCAATCACGAAGAAGGCCAATATTCCGGTTATTTGCGTCTCCTATAAGGATTCAGAAGGTCTTGCTGATCATATCAGGCATCATTTCCCGGGAGATGAGGACCGGGTCAGGGCGTACGAGCGTCTCGGTGAGCGGATGCGTATTCATGTAAAAACAGGCCTGTCGGTGTATGCACGCGGGTATGGATGTTCAGAACAGGAAGTCAGACAGCTGATCCGGATTTTTACGCTCCATGGAAAGATTCCTGAACCGCTCCGGGTTGCACGACTGTGTGCACGAACCGTTCTGCAGCATTCCTGGAATGAGAAAATCACCATGTCATGAAAATAGTCCCTCCCCGTCCGATGAGATACTTGATATGGTCAGTCAGCCGTGTGATGCACGACCATGAATCATGAACTCGTGGTATGTTTTCGCTCATTCCCACTCTGACAGATGAGTGAAGAGTTACTTAAGGTTATACCTGTAATTACTCAGCTGGGATCCATGTCCCTGTTCCCGGGTGTCCTGCAAGAGGACAGAAATCGGAAAGGAATGGTGACAGGTGATAGTAATATGAATCCAAAACGATTGTTTGTTGGAAATCTGACATATTCTGTAGACGAGAAACAACTCTGGGGATTGTTCTCACGATATGGTGAGGTTGTCGGTGTTCGTGTCATTGAGGGGAAAGGATACGGATTTGTAGAGATGGAGAGCTATGAGGATGCACGGGCAGCACGAAACGCCCTCAACGAGACCGAGTTTCAGGGAAGAAACCTTCTTATTGATGATGTAAGACCGCCAAAAGCACGTGCCGGTTCTCCCCACCGACCAGGCGGGAAATATCAGGGTAAAAAACCATCATCGTTCGGCCAATCCAGAAAATCGGGGAAGAAAGGATGGGGGGAGGTGCGAAACAGGTCGTCATCTGGTAAGGCAGGAGGGGGAAGCGGGCGGACAAAGTGGGAAGAGTACCCTGAACGGGTATTACAGCGTGCTCCCCGGCCCTATCGCGATGAGAAAAAACCCATTGAAACGAAGAAACCAAAAGCTGCCGTACCAGCAGGCGGGAAACCTGCTTTAAAGAAACAAAAAACCCGGTTCTGGCCGGGTGGCAGCAGATAACTTTTTCCAGAAGAATCCTGTGCCATCCGAAGGGGCATGTCATGGCAACCAGGAGCCCCTACCGGTTGATCGGAAACATGTCTGAAGAGGGAGCATGTGGGTGTGTGATATACCTGATGATGAGCCTGATGACCTCCGGGTTTTTTGGGAGATATATGTGGCAGTACTGATAGGGTTCGGCCAGCATACTCCCCGGCTCTGATGGAATGATATCAAACTCCGTTCCCGGAAGGTATGAGTCATAATGGGGAATGACCCCGTCACCAAGCCATGTGGTCCGCCAGATCTCATCATGCCCAAGCACCCAGGTTCTCCCCTCAAAACTTGGAAAAAAAGCGGGATCTCCGGTCCGGTTCGCAGCAAGGATGTTCCGGTACCTGATATCAGGCCTGATTCCGGCTTTGCGTAACTCGCTCGTCTCCCGGCTCCTGATCCGCAGTCCCTGAACATTCACATCATGTTCAGGTTCATACCTCCGAGGGACGAATTCACCGGATAAAACCTGAATAACCCTGGGTCCATGAACGGGATCATTAAAAATCTCTGCCATTGATGAACCCTGGTTCGGAACGCCGATCTCGATCAGCTGACGGACCTTCTCCTCCCGCTTCTTCCCGTCAAGTACCTCCAGATAGTACCTCGTTACATAGCCCCCCATTGAATGACAGACGATGTCAATTGGCCCGGTATATCCCGCTGCCTTTCGTTTTTCATGAAGAAAAGACTTCAGCTGGTGGGCTATATGAGAGATTGTCGATGTGTGCAGATTCGAATAATCAAATAACCAGACCAGTTCTGTTGGTAACGGAACCTTCTCACGAAGCCTTCGCCAGATATCCGGATGACTCTTCCATCCATGAATCAGAACCAGGGGGACCGATTCCATAGTCATTGCGTCTGCCTGGCTGGACAGAAGTTGCAGATGGAGAAGAATACATCCTGTTCCTTATCCCGAATAGGACAGTAATACTCGGTGCCCCGTTTTTCCACAACCTGCCCTCCGGGAAAGGGCATCCCGACCGGATGGCCGGGGAGGTCTTCGACAAACATGGTGTATGCTGCTATGAGATAGTAAAAAAGCCGGTGTTTCGGACTCCAGA
>NZ_DAONKG010000121.1:0-7531 GCF_035406105.1 Methanospirillum sp. | reverse complement strand
ATAATTTCTATAATATCAAGAGTATCCCCCAGATAATGCTTAATGAATTTAAAGATAACCGGAAGGCTGGTAAGCGGCTTATCAAGGATTCAGAAGGGACATTGATTGGATTGTCGGGAATGTCCTTCTTCCTTCTTGATTCATTATCCGCTAAGGACAGGCACTGACAGGCACTATTACATGCTCTATGGGACCCTTACCAGCATGGGTTTGCATGGAACAACCGATTCAGAAAGGGATAGCTTCTTACCAGGTTGGAGGAGTTCGCACTATTGAACTATCTGATTTAGATAAAGAAGCAATAAAAACCGGTATGGGGAAAGATTAAAATCAGATGCAGATAGGGAAGAGATGAAGAAGACCTTAGAGTTAAAGACGTAAAATGTTAGTAAATTGTATTTTTGAATTTATTTATTACCGAACTGTTCATCCTGAAAAATGTGTCCATCTTTCAAAAATATTAAACGATCAGACATGAAAGATAACACCTCCCGGTCATGAGAAATGAATAGATAGGATATTTTTTCTTTTTTCTTTAAATCTTTTAGTAAATGGAGGATCTGTGCCTGTACTGATATATCCAGACCGGATGTCGGTTCATCAAGAATTAATAACTCCGGTTTCAGGAGTAAAATCCGTGCAAAAGCGAGCCTTTGTGCCTGACCTCCTGAAATCTCATGTGGATACCGGTTGAGGATTTCAGGATGAAGTCCGACGGTTGTGAGTAAAGTAGTCATATCTGACCCGGCCAGCTGCATATTATACAAAGAAGCAACGCGATCAAAAGAGGTGCCAATTTTTTTTACCGGATTAAATGTACCTTGGGGATCTTGAAACAGAATCTGAATTTTTTGTCGGATTTTCTTTTTTGTAAGATTATCTTCTGTAAAAATATTTTTTCCGTGAAACAGGATCTGTCCCGAATCAGGATGTTCGAGCCCGGCCAGAAGACGAGCCAGTGTACTTTTCCCGCATCCGGAAGGACCGCATAATCCCAGAGTTTCACCTTCCTGCAGGGTAAAAGAGCACAAATCCAATATTTTATGAGTTGTCTCGAAAAGCCCCTTCCGGTATGTTTTTTGGATGTCTCGTGCCTCTAGCAGAACAGATGACATCTGACCATCCTCCCGTTCTTATTGAGTAACTCCAGATTGTTATTGCATCTTTCGGATGCATACGCACACCGGTCCTGAAACCGGCATCCTGATGGCATATTCGCATAGGAAGGGGCCGAACCAGGGATTCGAATAAACCCATTCTCTGGCAGGCTTTTGAGAAGTCCCCTGGTGTATGGATGCATAGGGCTTTGTAAAATATCTTGTGTTTTACCAGATTCAACAATCTCTCCAGCATACATGACCAGTAACTCTTCAGAGAGATCTTGTGCAAGGCAGATATCATGAGTAACAAGTAATAATGTCCTGCCTTCATCTTTAACCTTTAATAGGCTCGATTTCACATCAGATACTCGTAATGAGTCTAATCCCTTCGTAGGCTCATCAGCAATTATCAAATCAGGAAGGAGTGAGAGAACAACCGCAGTAACCGCACGCTGATTCATTCCTCCGGAGCAATGACAGGGAAAAAGACGGGCTGCCTCATTCGGATGAGAAAATCCTACATTGCGTAAGGTGGTTAAAATATGGTCTTTTCTTTTTTTCTCCGGTACTACCTGATGATTTCGTAATGGTACGTCAATCTGCCTGTAAATCCGGTAGGTGGGATTTAGGGCACGGTCAGGACTTTGAAATATTATGCCAATCTGCCTTCCGCGAATGGCATTCAACTCTTCCAGAGACAGACTATACAAATCCTTTCCTTTGAACTGCACTGAACCTGTAACTAATGCGGTTTCTGGCAGAAGTCTAAGTATTGCATGGGCGATTACTGATTTACCACACCCGGATTCTCCAATGATTGCCGTACAGATGCCATAATCCAGCTGGCAAGAAAATCCGGTCACAGCCCGAATCGTATCACCATTCGTCTGAAACGTGACAGAAAGATCCGAAACCTGGAGCAAGGGATTTTTTTTCATTCCACCATGGTCTCCTGTCCGGGCTTTTCATAGACCATACCGATTCTGATAAAGGAGATTATCGCTCCACTAATACAAATGGCAGGAGGAAGAAACCACCACCACATTTCTCTGATAAAACCACCATGAGTAAATGCATCTGAGATCATCCTTCCCCAGCTGTTCATCGTTGGGTCCGAAAGTCCCAGAAAAGAAAGCGATGCTTCTGATATCATTGCTCCCGTAATTGTGAGCATAAATTTGGGAAGAAGAACCGGAAAGATGACAGGTACGATATCGGAGATCAGTATCTGGTACGAGGAAAATCCCAGAGATCGTGCCGACAAGACATGGCCGGAAGTACTCATCTGCAAGGTACGTGCCCTGACCACACGGGCTGTTGTCTCCCAT
Source organism: Methanospirillum sp. (assembly GCF_035406105.1). Lineage (GTDB taxonomy): Archaea > Halobacteriota > Methanomicrobia > Methanomicrobiales > Methanospirillaceae > Methanospirillum. The sequence continues at coordinate 5,103 of NZ_DAONKG010000121.1, read as the reverse complement.
GAAAAAAAACCGAGGATGAGAATAAGAATCCAGATGCTTGGCCTTAAAAATGCAGAAATAAGAATGATTGCAGGTATTTTTGGAATGATAAGGACGATATCGGTAAGGGCCATAAGAAGATCATCAATCCAGCCCCTGAAATATCCACTGACAAGCCCTGTTGCAGTTCCTATGAAGATTGAAAAACCTCCCGCACAAAATCCGATAAGAAGTGAAATCCGTGCAGCATAAATAAGAAGGCTGAAGATATCATACCCCATATCATCGGTTCCGAGAAAATGAACGGTATCCGGATCCATATACGGGATGAATCGTTTATTCTCCGGAAAGGGTGCGAATACTTCAGGAATTATGGCGAGTATGAAAAAAAGGGTAATAACCCCGATACAGAGGTATAATGAGATATCCTGCAAGGTTCTCTTACATCTCCCCCTTTTCATTCGTTCCTCCCGGTCCGTGGATCCAGCACAATACAGAGAATATCTGAGAGAATGTTAGCCATAATGACAAATACGGATATCACTAAAAAGGATCCGGTCAGTACCGGATAATCCCGGGAAAGAATTGCATCATAGATAAGACTTCCCATACCGTTTAATGAAAACACGATCTCGATGAATAAGGCACCTGAAAAGAGGAAACCAAAGTCCAGTGCGATGAGTGTAATAAGGGGAATTATAGCATTTTTCCTGATATGTCCGGAGAGTATGTCTTTTTCAGGTATCCCCAGTGATCTCACAAACTGCGGATATAACTGGCATTTCTCTGAGAGGACCGCTCCTCTCATGATTAAAAAATTCCGTGATGCATAAAAGACTGTCAGGACTGAGATCGGTAGAACAAGATGATGAATGATACTGGTTATATCAAACGTATCGTAAAATCCCTTGAGTGGGAACCACCCAAAGTGATACACGAAGATAACCAGAACGATAAGACTGAGAAGATACGGAGGTGTTGAGGATATGAGTACCGCCCCGGCAGAAAGGAAATGGGCCCACCATTTTTCGCTCTCCCATCCGGCTTTTTCTCCAGGTCCAACACCAATGATTATTCCACACACTATTGCAATCCCGATATAGAGCAGGGTCCAGGCTGCCCGGTCAATTAGAAGAGAACTCACCGGTGCGTGCATATGAAAGGAATATCCAAGATCCAACTGATAAAGTTTCATGCAATATACAAAAAATTGCTCATGTAGAGGAGAATCAAGGCCGAATGCACTCCGGAGTTCAAGAATTTTTTGCGGAGAGAGGTATACATCCTCACCGACAAGATTTGCGATCGGATCTCCTGGCATCATCCGTGGGAGAAGAAAGACCACCAGGAGAATAATGACAAAAGAGAAGAGGTATCTGAAAATTTTCCGGATAAGATAATGAAATGATAAAAAAGAGGCTCCCATGGATAAACCTGATGTATCAGGCTACAGGTTTTACCCCGGTTAAGGTAAATTCATTCATGATACCATAGAGGGGATTTGAATACCAGCCGGTGATCTTCTTGTTGTATGGGGTAATGTCGTTCTTCCAGTAGAGAGGGATTCCAGGAAGATTATCGGCATAATAATTCTGGACATCCTGTGCATATCTGTTTAACAGAGTCGTATCTGTTGTTGCCAGGATATTATCACACAGCTCAAGAAATACCGGATCGTCAACCGTGTGAAGAACGCCCTGCCCAGTTCTCCGGCTGTCAAAGTATCCGGTTGCCCAGTTCGCATGCATCAGCATTCCCCAGGGGGTCGTTCTGGTCAGGGTAATATCATAATTATACGTATCTTTTAATTCGAACCAGGTATTGTCTTCAACTGAGCGTATCTCAACACCAATTCCAACTTTTTCAAGATATTCCTTCACAAGTTCAGCTTCCCTGCTGTATGCATTCCTGATTAAGAGATCCAGAACAATATCCTTTCCATCGTTTCCTTCGACGATTCCATTCCCATTCGAGTCTTTGTATCCTGCACTTTCAAGCTTTTTCTTTGCAGTTTCAGGATTATATTCCATTGCCTGTGTACTTATGTAACCGTCCATAGCCGGTGGGATGAATCCACGGTTTGGTACTCTTCCATATCCCAGAGTTGCAATGTTTACCATTTCCTGATAATTGATAGCATAACTTATTGCGTCTCTGAAGGATATGTCGGATAAAGGTTCTTTTTTCAGATTAAATCCTAAAAATGTCAATCCTGATGTGGGTTTTTCAAGGATTTCAAAGGTACCTGATGACTTTAATGAATCAACTGCAGCATAAGGATAGGAAGATGCGTATTTCCAGTAGGTGTCCATAGCACCGCTTTCAAGTGCTTTTGCTGCAGCGTCTTCATTCTTAAACCAGCTGATCTCAACGGCATCATATGCCGGAGATGTTCCCTTCCAGTAAGGATTTCGCTTGAAAATTACCTTTCCTGCATTCAAGTCCACGTTATCCAGGTAAAATGGCCCTGCACCCACATATGGACCGGTACTGGTATATTCATTCGGGTTTTCAACAGACTCCCAGATATGTCTGGGCAGAATGCTGTATGATGTGAATTCGAGAGCCAGATTTGTATACGGTTTATTAAAGGTGAACGTAACTTTATTTCCATCAACTGCAGTATCGGTCAGTGTTTCTCCAATCCATCCTGCATTGGGTACACTCTTCCCATACATCTGAATTGAGAATGCCACATCATCACCGGTGACCGGAGTACCATCGCTCCAGAACTGGTTTTCTTTTATGTAAAATGTCCATTGCGTATTATCAGATGATACTTCATAATGATCTGCAAGAAGGCCGATAAGTTTTCCATTTTGATCCATCTGCATGAGAGGTGGATTTGATATATGGTTAAAGAGGCCCAGGGTATAATCTCCAATGAAAGCAGGTGACTTGACTTCATTGGTTGTTGCAACTCGTAAAATTTTTTCCTCAGCCATCACTGGTAAACAGCAGCATGCGAGAATTGCAGCGGTTAATACCATCAGTGCGAATCTGCTCTGCAAAATTTTTTTCATGGTTAATAACTTAATTAGTATTAAAAATATATAAAAAATTATTATTTGTATTTACGTAAAAATGAATGGCGTGTCTGATATTAAAAAACTCTGGAGGGTAGCTAAAAGCCCCTCTTTGATGATCGCTAATTTATGAAGTATTTACTAACCCCAATTTGTTGTAAGGGGGCATTTAGCCATTATCTCAATTATGTATCTCCGGGGTTTTCATTCCGGTTGATCAGATGCCTGTAGCTGGCCAGATGATAGCCCTCATTTCACCTCACATACTTTACCGATATTGCACGGTTTTCGTATACCGGTACCGGAAGTTTTCCGATTGTTTTTGATCTTGGAATGCTCCTGACCTTCACAGTGATTCTGATAATGGCCAGTGTGGTTCTCCACAAGAAAACCATGCCACTCCGGATATAAATTTTTTTAAAAAAGAAATATCTTCCTTGGATTTTCACGAACTATTTATCCCGGAGATGATAGTCTGGATAATTGGCATAATTGACTGTGCTGAACTTGCGATATCCTTCCCGGTAAGACCTGCTGACAGGAGGTTCTGGTTCATTGGGATTTCTCCGATGATTTTGTCTGCTGGGAGATTTTTTCTCATCTGGTTACTGATTTCCGGGGTGATTTTATTGAGAACAAAGTACATTGGAAGATTCAGGGACGCTGTCATATCTGCTGCCTTTTTAGCGAGAAGGATTGATTCATACGATGGATCAAGAACCATCAGAACTGCATCTGCTCCTTCCTCTATGCCCCGGCCAAAATGTTCTAATCCTGCTTCGGTGTCGATAATCACCATCTCATTATCGGAGAGTTTCAGATTTTTCAGGAATTGTTTTGCGACAAAACCCATGGGACAGGCACATCCTTCTCCGGCATGATGTATCTTTCCTATGGAGAGAAGTTTCACGTTTCCGTTTTCTGCAATGCAGGCAGGGGGAATGTCCTGGAGCCTCCATTCCTGGTCAAATAACTTCAGATTCATCATCCCCTCAGAACTATTCATGGCAGATTTCATCTTTCCCATCAGTTCCAGTTTTCCTCCCATCTGGTCCATAAGATCAGTCGGGTGATTTACGCCTAGGAACCGGTGCAGTCCAAGGTTCGATTCATCGGTATCGACGACCATGACTGTTTTGCCTTTTTGTCCATAATGCTGTGCCAGAAGAGCAGTCAGAGTACTTTTTCCGCTGCCACCTTTTCCACAAACAAGCATCTTCATCGTAATCAAATCTTCGTTAGTTTTTTCGTTGATCCAGTTTTGGAAATTGATTTGTATCCCACCATATGCAGACCCGGGTGGTCATACCATTTTCAATGACTGCATGTTCGTCAATTGTAATTTTATCAGCCAGATACTCCCTGATTAGTGGTTCATAATTATCAGAACATCCAATCTGTCTTCTCATTTCAGATACTGCATGGTCTATGGATTGGTATTTTTTCTGATATTTCATCTCATGGACCGTCATATTCGGGTAGATCCCTTTCTGATACAGCACATTGAACAACACATCTGATTTGGGTCCATGCGAGTATGATTCGTTGTGTATTTTTGGCCATAACCGTTCCATATGCCGTTCCCATGGGGTTGTTCCCGCAAACCAGAAAAGCCAGATCTGGCCGTCTGATACCGCCTGCATCTTATCAATGGCACCACTGATATCCGGCATCCCGAGGGAATACGAAGCAATGATAATATCAAAGGGGCCTGCGAGATCTGAAGAAATATCAACATCTTCCCACCGTTTTGGAAGAATAGTAAGATTGCTTATGTTCAAATCCGCTGCCTGATCCTTCATGACCTCAACCATTCCGGTGGAAGGTTCCACGGCAGTGACATGTCCAGCCCTTTGTGCAAACGGAATGGCAAGGGTTCCTGGACCTGCACCAATATCAAGGATACGACTTTCTCTGGTAATCGGGAGACGGGATAATACCTGTTCTATCCGTTCAGGGTTTTCCCTGGACATATTCAAAAATTCAAGGGCCCGCTCCTTTGAATCCCAAAGTGATGCGCAATCACCAACTTCTTTGAGTCTGCTCGATGCTTCATACTGTTCAGTCCATATTTGAGCCCAGTTTATCATTTCTAACC
>NZ_DAONKG010000120.1:0-7531 GCF_035406105.1 Methanospirillum sp. | reverse complement strand
TCGATGGAGTATCTGCAGAGGAGAATGATATCCGGCTCTTTCGAAGAGGTATGAATGGATACTCTACCGGAGCGGATGGCGATGATACAATCTTGACCGAATCTGCATCCTGTTCGTCCCAGGACAGACCCAGAGTGCAGTATTCCTAAAAACGGGATAAATAATTTATCCTTTTTTTCTTTTTATTCTTCCAGAGAACCGTTTTCATCCGGTCCTTCATCGATGATCTCTGCCTGGGGGATATCATCATCAAGGCCTTTTTGCTCATCAGGAGAGAGTGAGGTAACGCCAACGACCCGGTCACCTGAGGCAAGTCTCATAATCCTGACCCCCTGGGTTGAGCGGCCCTGAATGGGTATTTTATCAACATAGGTTCTGATTACAATGCCTTCGGCGCTCATGAGGATGATCTCTTCGTCCGGTCCTGCGGAAAATGCCGTGACAATACCGTCATTGCGTTTCAGTTTGATGTTTCGAACACCCATCGTACCCCGGCCATGACCCCGGTACTCATCAAAGTTGGTACGTTTTCCATATCCTGATGAGGTGATGGTAAGGAGGTGCTTTCCTTCCTCAATAACAGTCATACTGGTGACAACATCATCGTCTTTCATCCGCATACCGATGACACCAAGGGCGTTCCGGTGACGCAGAGGTATCTGTTCCTCATGGAACCGAAGGCTTTGCCCGTATCTGGTAGTGATGATGATCTCCTGGCTACCGTCACTGACCATAACATGCACCAGGTTATCACCCTCACGAAGTGAGATTGCATTCACCCCGGTGGATCGCGGTCGTGCAAACTCATCCTGCGGAATCTTGATGATCATTCCCCGTTCGGTCAGGAAGAGGAAGTACCGATCTGACGAGAACTCCTGTACCGGAATGACTGCGGTGACCCGCTCCTCATTTCGAAGATCAAGCAGGTTTACAATAGCCTTTCCTTTACTCTGCCTGGACCCTTCCGGAATATCAAAGACCCTGAGCCAGTACGCCCGGCCGGTTGAGGTGAAACAGAGCAGATGGTCATGGGTATTGGCAACAAAGACCTGCTCCACATAATCACCATCCTTGATGGAGATCCCCATGACACCTCTGCCTCCCCGACCCTGGACCCGGTATGCATCCACATCCATATGCTTGACATAGTTCTGGTGGGTAAGGCAGACCAGAACCTGTTTGTTCGGAATAAGGTCTTCCCGTACGATCTCCTGAATATCACCGGTTATCCGGGTCCTCCTCTTGTCTGCATACGTATCCCTGACCTCCTGCAGCTCCCGGGAGATTTCTGCCCTGATATTGGCCTCGGAAGACAGGAGTTCGACAAGCCGTCTGATCTCAGCCTCAAGCTGATCCCGTTCATCGATCAGTTTCTGCTTTTCAAGAGCAGCAAGCCGGCGCAGCTGCATCTGAAGGATTGCCCCGGCCTGTGCCTCATCAAGAGAGAACTTTGCAATAAGGGCATCCTTTGCCTCATCAGCGGTCTGGGCTGCCCGGATGGTTGCAATCACCGCATCAATGTTGTCGATTGCATGGAGCAGACCGTGGAGGATATGAACCCGCTCCTCTGCTTTGCGCTTGTCAAACTCACTTCTTCTGGTGATAACAGAGATCCGGTGACGAACGAACTGTTCAATAAGGCCGATTAAACCCAGGATTTTTGGCTGCCGGTCAACTATTGCATAATTGATAATACCAAAGGTGCTCTCAAGGGCGGTGTGCTTATACAGGTGATTCAGAATCAGCTGGGGCCGTGCGTCTTTACGGAGATCGATGACAATCCGCATCCCCTCCTTGTCTGATTCATCCCTGAGATCTGATATTCCATCAATTCTCTTCTCTTTGACCAGCTCAGCGATATGTTCGATGAGTTTTGCCTTGTTGACCTGATAAGGGATCTCGGTGATGATGATCTGGTCCCGTTTGCCTGATTCATCAATCTCGGCAACACCCCGGACGGTCAGTTTGCCCTGGCCTGACAGGTATGCATTCTGAATCCCGTCGGTGCCCATGATGATACCGCCAGTCGGGAAATCAGGACCCGGCATTATCTGCATCAGGTCATGGACCGTTGCATCGGGGTGTTCCAGGTAATAACAGACCGCATTGCATACCTCGCCCAGGTTATGGGGCGGCATTTTGGTTGCAATACCGACGGCAATACCATCGGAACCGTTGATGAGAAGGTTAGGCAGTTTCGCCGGAAGAACTGATGGTTCCTGGAGGGATTCATCAAAGTTTGGGACAAATTCAACCGTCTCTTTATCAAGGTCGACAAGGAGTTCTTCTGCCTCCCGTTTCAGCCTGACTTCCGTATATCGCATTGCCGCAGGAGCGTCTCCGTCAACAGAACCGAAGTTTCCCTGACCGTCGACAAGCATCATCCGGTACGAGAACGGCTGTGCCATCTTGACGATGGTATCATAAATGGATGCATCACCGTGTGGGTGATACTTACCCATGACATCTCCGACCACACGGGCTGATTTTTTATAGGGCTTATCGTGGGTATTTCCCATCTCCCACATGGCGTACAGGGATCTCCGGTGGACTGGTTTTAATCCGTCCCGGACATCAGGGATTGCTCGTCCAATGATCACCGACATCGCATAATCGATGTAGGAGGACTTCATCTCCTCCTCAATATTAACCGGATTGACCTTCGGGGTAAAGAGTGACTGCTGGGAATCTTCAGATGTCAAGGTTTGTCACCTCTTTTGCATGCCGCTTGATAAAGTCACGACGGGCGGTGACATCATCACCCATCAGTTTTTCAAAGATCTCATTTGCGTAGGCTGCATCCTCGATCACCACCCTTTTGAGGACTCTCGTCTCCGGGTCCATTGTGGTTGCCCAGAGCTGGGATGCATTCATCTCTCCAAGACCTTTGTATCTCTGGACATTCACGCCCTTCTCACCCATCTCCTGCAGGATCTGTTTCATCTCCTCTTCGGTGTAGGCATACTTCTCCTGCTTTCCCTTTGAGATCCGGTAGAGCGGGGGCTGGGCCAGATAAATATACCCGGCTTCGATGAGCGGTTGGAGGTATCGGAAAAAGAATGTCATGAGAAGTGTACTGATGTGGGCTCCATCGACATCCGCATCGGTCATGATGATGATGTGGTGGTATCGTGCCTTCTCGATATCAAAGGATTCACCAACGCCTGTCCCGATCGCAGAGATAAGTGCCTGAATTTCGTTATTTTTCAGAATTTTATGTACCGTTGCCTTTTCAACGTTCAGGATCTTTCCACGAAGGGGGAGGATTGCCTGGAATCGCCGGTCACGACCCTGCTTGGCACTGCCACCTGCAGAATCTCCTTCCACGATATAGATCTCACTCTTTTCAGGAGATCTCTCAGAACAGTCGGCAAGTTTCCCGGGAAGGCCGGATGACTCAAGCGTACTCTTTCTTCTGGCAAGTTCCTTTGCTTTCCGGGCTGCTTCTCTGGCCTGATATGCCAAAACGGCTTTGTCAATGATAGCTGCGAGGTCTTTTGGATGTTCCTCAAAGTATTCACACAGTGAAGCATACACGAGTGAGTCCACAATGCCCCTGACCTCACTGTTCCCCAGTTTCATCTTGGTCTGTCCTTCAAACTGGGGGTTTGCCATCCTGACCGAGATAATGGCAGTCAGTCCTTCCCTGACGTCATCACCCTTCAGCGAGAGATTTGGATCCTTTATTACCTTATTCTCCTTGCCCATTTTGTTAATGGCTTTGGTCAGGGCGGATCTGAATCCCTCAAGATGAGTCCCGCCTTCCTTGGTATTGACGCTGTTTACATAGGTGAAGATCTTTTCAGAGTAGGTTGTTGCGTATTGGAATGCAATATCGACCTCAACTTTGTTTTCCGGATCTTTCCTCTCAAAATAGATAACCGATTCATGAACCGGCTGGGCTTCGTGGTTGAGATATCTGACATATTCTGATATCCCGCCTTCATATGAGAAGACCTCGCTGCATTCCTCAAGATCTTCACACCGTTCATCGGTAATGCTGATGGTAATCCCTGAGTTGAGAAATGCAAGTTCCCGCATCCGGTGGGCAAGAATATCATAGTCAAACTCAACCGTCTCAAATATCGTCGAATCAGGTTTGAACCTGATCATTGTACCGGTTACCTGTGACAGATATTTTTTAAGAAAAGCCTCTTTTGTGTCTGGGCAGTCATCAGGAAGTTTTCCATATCGTCTGATATACCGGTCCTTGATCTCTTCAAAGTCCTCTTCTTCCTTAATAAGGTCGGTTTGTGGCTGACCACGGGAAAAGAGCATACGATAGGTATACCCGTCCTTCCAGACCGTCGCGGTCAGTTCAACAGAAAGGGCATTGACAACCGAAACACCAACCCCGTGCAGCCCCCCTGACACCTGGTAGGTATTCTTGTCAAATTTTCCACCTGCATGAAGGACGGTGAGAACGGTCTCAAGAGCACTTTTATTGTCATTGTCTTTCATCGGATCGACAGGGATACCACGCCCGTTGTCCTCCACACTGATACTTCCATCCGTGTGTATGACGACCTGCACATGGGTGCAGTATCCTGCAAGGGCCTCATCAATGGAGTTATCAACCACCTCGTATACCAGATGGTGAAGCCCACGGCTGTCGGTGGATCCGATATACATCGCCGGCCGCTCCCTGACCGGTTCAAGACCCCGCAGAATTTTGATATTCTCAGAATTGTATGTATTGGACAGACAAAAACCTCCCAAAAAATATGTGTTGAGAAAATGTGTCCAATACTATTGGTGTTTGTACATCTAAAATATGGTGATTCAGATGCGAAAAAAACCGGGGATGTGTCAGGCTGCTGGAGGCACTTCCTTCATTTCGCGCACTGACTTGAGGTAAAATAACCCGACGACGGCGAAGGTGATCATCGGAGAGACGAATTCAGGAATGTGATATCCGAAACTGTCGGCAAGCATGATGGTTCCCAGACAGAGAATCGAATACATGGCTCCATTTTTCAAAAACCGGTAGTTTTTAATTCTTTCAATATTGCCAACGGTAATCTGTCTGACTGCAATGGCACCCAGGGCATTTCCAATGAGGATAAGGGGTACAGACATGGTGAATGCAAACGCCCCAAGAACGCCGTCGATGGAGAACGTGGCATCAATGACCTCAAGGTACATGATCTTACTGATGTCAGACATATCCCCTCCCATAAGTTTTTGCTCCTGAAGTTCTGCATTCTGCCTAAATCCGTGAACGATGAAAAATGCTGTGGATCCGACAACCGCCCCAAATGCCATCATCGCATTCTTTTCTATGGCAAACCAGACGATAATCATGAGCAGGATGGATACAACCGCATAAAACCATACTCCTTTTGAAAAGAAGTATCGCTCTCCTTTAAGGCCAAAATGCTTCTCCTCAAGGAAGAGCCAGTGAAAAAAGAGGAAGAGCAGAAACGTCCCTCCGCCGATGAGCAGGATGGGGGAGGATGTCTCAATCGCATCTTTTATCTCAGGTTTATCACTAAACATCGCGGTAAACACTTCCCAGGGAGAAAGTTCCGGTGCTGAAAACCAGACCAGGAGGAGAGGAAGCAGGCCGCGGACGAGGAAAACGGCAAATAATATCCCCCAGAGCAGAAACCATCTCCGGTATTTTGGCTGCATGGTACCGAGGACTTCTGCATTGATGATGGCATTATCAATACTGCAGATGATCTCAAACATGCACAGACCCATGATGGTCAGGATGATGGTAAAGAGTTCCACGTGCTAAGGTATGGGATAAAAGAATATGAATTCAGCCTATCAGCTGGAAACATGAGTTTGGAAATATATTTATGCAGGCTCTGTGTATGACAGGAACCAAAAGGGTATCATGCCCTTTTCTGTATACCTATACACTATATATACTCGGTTCTCCTATCCGATGGTATGAAGTATGAGACTTTGCTCATTTCTGTTATTCTTTTGCTTATCTGCATTCTGACGTCCGGATGTACGCATACAGATCTTGGGAACCTCTCTGATAATACTCCGATTCTGGTGAAAACAACACAGCCCCCGAAGGTGCAGGAAACAAATCTTCCATCCGCTCCTGAACCGGTTCAGAAACGGGTAATGACTCATGACACCGATGCATCCGGCCGGCTGAAAGGGTTTATTGAGGATACTTTTCCAAAGCTGACAAAGGCCTATGTGGCTATCAGGGCATCTGATCGTGCACTTGATGCAGCCGGCGTTCAGGAGAAGGCATTAGCACTTGAGAATATGGTGCAGGACCTGACCGAGGAGTATCATCTTGATCAGTCTCTGCCGGAAAAGAATGTATTCCCAGGCCTGAGCTCTCGGGAAGAGGTAATTTTTAATAAATATCTTGGGTTTATCCGTTCACTGGGTTCTTATGCCTCAAGTCTGAAGCAGGCAGTATATTGGAAGAATGCAGGAACTGATCCTGCCTCACTAGGAAATTACCGGCGATATCAGGATCTGACTGACAATTATGGGAAGAATGTAATTACTGATATTAAGACCCTGGACGGGTATTGTACAGAATGGGGATTTCCGTATCTTGATAAAAAATATATGAAGGAATATTCGTTTACTTCCTGATCACATCCGTCTCTTTTTTATTCGATAATAGTCAGGGTTCCTGCTGTACCGTCCACTTCGGCCAGAGCGCCTGCCGGAAGACGGGTAAGAGGAGTCCCGATCCGATCTATCATGGGGATCTTTCCCATAATGGCCCCAACGGCAATGATGGTTTCTGCCTCCTCATTGATGATCGCCGCAGGGGCATGACCATTGCGCGAGAGGGCATAGAGAATGTAACTCCCGACGGTTGATCCCTTCCCGTATTCAAATGCCAGAACTGACCCGGTTATGTCCTTTCCTTCAAGTGGATGGCCTGGCTCAAGGACAATTCCTGTTTCCGGATCTACACCGGAGAGAAATGAGATTGGATCAGGGCCTATAAGCAGGGGCCCTTTTCCAATACCACGCGATATACCGCGTCCATGGAATATCATGCACACTCACGTATAAGTAGAACGACTGGATAATTATGTACTATGGAACAGCCTCTTGCACGTATCTCCTGTGAAAATGAGATTCACTATCAGATTCGGATCCAGGAGCTGGAGGCCCAGAATCTTGAGTTGTCTATCCGTTCAGAGGAATTAATCAAGGAAAATTCTGTCCTGAAAAGGGAGAATTCACAACTCAAACGAATGCCCCTTTTTGTTGCGCTGGTTGTGGATGTCTTTAAAAATGGCGAGATTTACCTTCGTCAGATGGGGAACAACCAGGAGTATGTGACCCAGATTACGGATGAACTGCGCCCGTACGTCTACCCTGGGTGTAAGGTTGCCGTAAACAATGCGCTTTCTGTCGTAAAAGTCCTTGAAGAGACGTATGACTCCAGGGTCAGGGTTATGGAACTTGATGAATCCCCGGATGTGACATTTGAGCATATTGGAGGCCTTTCCAGCGAGATAGAAGAGATTCGGGAAGCGGTTGAGTATCCGCTTACCATGCCGGAAGTCTTTGAGCGGATAGGTGTGGA
>NZ_DAONKG010000119.1:0-7539 GCF_035406105.1 Methanospirillum sp. | reverse complement strand
CATAGCCATCTCCTCTGGCTGGGATGTTTTGCGGATGGGATGGGGTATGAAAACCTCTTTATGACCTGCTGGAAGGTGAGGGAGAAGATCCTTGATGTGCTGGAACGGACAACCGGAGGAAGAGTTATTCAGGGAGTGAACCGTGTCGGTGGCGTCAGCAGGGATATGGATGCGGATGAACTGAAACGGATTGAATATGAGATCCCTGGATTACGGGCTGATTTCACAGAACTCACCCGTATCTTTGATGAGGATCTGACTGTTCAGACCAGAACGAAAGGGATTGGCATGCTATCCAAAGACAAGGCCTGGGATTTGGGGGCAGTCGGCCCGGTCATCAGGGGCAGCGGGCATGCGGTTGATGTGAGAAGTACGGGGTATGGGGCGTATGATGAGCTTGATTTCAAGCCGGTTGTCAGAAATGAGGCTGATTGTTATGCCCGCTGTATGGTCAGGGCTGAAGAGCTGTTCACATCACTTGATCTGATTGAGAATGCCATCGATCGAATTCCTGCCGGTGAAATCTGTGCATCAGTCAAAGGTAATCCGTCTGGTGAATATTATGCACGGGCAGAACAGCCACGAGGAGAGGTCATCCATTACGTGAAGGCAAATGGGAAGAAAAACCTGCAACGACACCGGGTCAGGACTCCCACGCTTGCCAATGTTCCTGCTCTTGTGCATATGCTGGCCGGATGTGAACTTGCTGATGTGCCGGTTATTGTGCTGACGATTGATCCCTGCATTGGCTGTATGGAGCGGTGATTGTCATGAAAGTTGGAATTATGGCCTTGACCGTTCTGAAAAACCTTATGAAAGGTCCGGCAACCATACGATATCCATACCAGCCGGCAAAGGTGACGCCGGTAACTCGAGGACACCTGGTTATCAATATTGATGATTGTATCTTCTGTGGGCTGTGCCGGATGCACTGTCCGGCTGATGCAATAGAAGTGAGCAAACCTGACCGGACATGGAAGGTACACCAGTTCCGGTGTGTTATCTGCGGGTGTTGTGTCAGTTACTGTCCGAAAGACTGTCTGTCTATTGAGCAGACCTATCTTCCGCCGACGACATCGGAAACGATTGTGACGTATACCGGGCCCGAACCTGATAAGAAAGAAGGGCAGGAAGAACCGGTATCGGATTAATTTTTTCCATTTCAAACTTTTTTATCTCGTAACTCATTTTCGAAACCTATTATCCATTACAGACGAAATTTTATGCAATGGGCAGACTCGAAGATCTTCAACCCGGTGCCATCGTCAGAGGAATACTCCCATCATCACTGGTTACGGTAACCAGTGTGAAATGGTATGGTTCAGACTCTCTCAAACTCACCTATGAGGATTCTTCAGGCCGGGCCGATAACCGTCTTTTATATCGTGATAATGAATCAGAGTTTGAAATTGAGACCGAAGGAAGACCCTGGAGTTTCCTCGGGGATGCTGATTTATTCCGAATGGCTGCAGAAGCCCGAAGAATTCATCTGGCCCATCTCTTTGATCCCCTCCTTGCTATTCATACCTCCCTGGTCGATCCTCTTCCTCACCAGATAACCGCCGTGTATGAGGAGATGATCACCCGACAACCACTCCGATTTCTCCTCGCAGATGATCCCGGTGCTGGAAAAACCATTATGGCCGGTTTACTCATTAAAGAATTAATTGCACGCGGTGATCTTCAACGATGTCTGATCGTTTGTCCTGGAAATCTTGTCGAACAATGGCAGGATGAGATGGACAGGAAGTTCAATATCCCGTTTGAGATCATGACAAATGACAATTATGAAGCAGCCAGAACCGGAAACTGGTTTTTAGAAAACCCTCTCGCCATTTGTCGTCTTGACAAACTCTCCCGGAACGAAGATGTCCAGGAGAAATTACGGGTTACTGACTGGGATCTGGTCATCTGTGATGAAGCCCACAAGATGAGTGCCAGCTTTTTCGGGGGAGAGGCCAGGTTTACAAAACGATACCGGCTCGGAGAACTACTCTCCGGAGTTACCCGGCATTTTCTTCTCATGACGGCAACTCCTCACAATGGGAAAGAAGAAGACTTTCAGCTCTTTCTTCGGCTCCTTGATGGTGACCGTTTTGAAGGGAAGTTCAGGGATGGCGTCCACTTTTCAGACCCCTCTGATCTCATGAGGAGGCTGCTCAAAGAACAACTCCTCAAATTTGATGGTACTCCTCTCTTTCCTGAACGTCGGGCATATACCGCCAATTACACTCTTTCAACTATCGAAGCTGAGTTATACCGCCGTGTCACAGAGTATGTACGGGAAGAATTCAATCGGGCTGATGCTATAGAAAACGAAGGAAGAAGAGGGACTATCGGATTCGCCCTCACTATCTTACAACGTCGTCTGGCATCTTCCCCTGAAGCAATCTACCAATCTCTTCGAAGGAGGCGTGAACGACTCCAGGATCGTCTCAGGGAAGAAAAACTTCTCCAGCGGGGTTCTAATCGTTCAGATATCAGCCGATTAATCCCAGAATTGAGTCGGGATGATATCGATGAGCTTGAAGATGCCCCTGACGAAGAACTTGAACAGGTCGAAGAGCAGTTAGTAGATCGAGCATCTGCGGCCCGGACTATTGATGAACTGAAGATAGAAATAGAAACGCTTCAGGGTCTTGAAGAACTCGCTCTTCGGGTCAAACAATCCGGCTGTGATAAAAAGTGGGAAGAGCTCTCTGGAATATTACAGGATAATCAGGAGATGTTTGATGTTCATGGTCACAGAAGAAAACTGATCATTTTTACCGAACACCGGGATACGCTGAATTATTTGTCCGAAAAGATCCGTGCACTTATTGGACGGGAGGAAGTGGTTGTGGTTATTCACGGGAGTATGGGGCGGGAACAGAGAAAAAATGCTGAACAGGCATTTACTCAGGATAAAGATGTCCTCATCCTCATTGCTACCGACGCTGCCGGAGAAGGTATTAATCTTCAACGTGCTCATCTGATGGTCAATTATGATCTTCCCTGGAATCCGAACCGACTTGAGCAACGGTTTGGCCGGATTCACCGTATTGGTCAGACTGAGGTTTGTCATCTCTGGAACCTTGTAGCAGCGGAGACCAGAGAAGGTGAAGTATGGAAAAGACTGCTCGAAAAACTAAATGCTGAACGGGAAGCTTTGGGAGGTCAAGTCTTTGACGTTCTTGGTCGTCTGACTTTTAATGATCAACCGCTTCGTGATCTGCTGATCGAGGCTATTCGATATGGCGATCAGCCAGAGATTCGTGCGAAACTGAATCAGGTCGTTGAAGCGGCTCTTGATCATGAAAAACTCAAGAAACTCATCGAGGAGAGGGCCCTTGTCTCCAATGCCATGGATGTGAGTATGGTCCAGAAGCTCCGGCAGGATATGGAGCGGGCAGAGGCACGGAAATTACAGCCCCACTATATCAGATCATATTTCCTGACTGCATTCCGTTCCCTTGGGGGATCTATTCATGAGCGGGAGAGTGACCGGTATGAGATCCCTCACGTCCCGGTTGTCATCCGAAACCGTGACCGGATCATCGGGACTCGTGAGTCTATTCTAAAATCATACGAACGGGTAACTTTTGATAAGAAACTTATCAGGACTCCTGGGAAACCACTTGCAGAGTTTATCTGTCCAGGTCATCCACTTCTTGAATCGGTTATCGATCTCACCCGTGAACGTTATCAAGATCTTCTGAAACAAGGTGCTATCTTCATTGATGAATTGGATACATCTGAAAAAATCCGGGCTTTGGTTATCCTTGAACATAGCATCTCTGATGCCAGTATTACCCGAACCGGAACCAGACGGATAATATCCCGAAGAATGCAATTTGTTGAGATATCAGAAGATCAAACAGTTCATTCTGCTGGATATGCTCCATATCTGGATTACCGGTCACCAAAAAAAGAGGAGTGGCCTTTTATTAAGAAGATTGGTGTCCCGGAATGGATAGCCCGAGGTCTTGAGGAGATTGCGAGTGATTATGCTATACAATATCTGGTCCCGGAACATCTGGCTGAGATAAAACGACAAAGGGAACCATTAATTGATAAAACGCTTCAGGAAGTTCATAAGCGTCTTACCCGGGAGATTAGTTACTGGGATTATCGTGCCGAGGAACTAAAAGAGCAGGAACAGGCCGGTCGGGTAAATGCAAAGATCAATTCAGCAAAAGCCAGGGCAAGAGCAGATGAACTCTCTGCCCGTCTGCGGCGTCGTGAGGATGAACTGAAAGAGGAACGGACCCTTACTCCTTCTCCTCCTGTAGTGACCGGGGGAGCGATGATTATTCCGATGGGACTTATTTGGAAAATTGAGGGGACGACTCAAACTTCTGATCTTTTCGCTCGTGATACCAAACGGATTGAACTCCTTGCTATGAAGGCGGTGATGGAGTATGAAAGAGATCTTGGGTTCACTCCCCGTGATGTAAGTGCTGAAAAGGTCGGATATGATATTGAATCTGTTATCCCAGAGACTGGAAACCTCCGGTTCATTGAAGTAAAAGGCAGGGTGAAAGGTGCAACTACCGTAACGGTAACCAGGAATGAAATTCTGACTGCTTTGAATAAACCAGATGATTTCTATCTGGCCTTGGTAGAGGTTGATGGGGAGGAGACATCGGTCAGGTATGTCCAGCATCCATTTAAGAAGGAACCTGATTTCGCGGCTACTAGTGTGAACTATGATATCAGTGAATTAATCCGATGAACACCTATGATTATATAGGTAATTCTAACAAATATACCTTATATTAATGGAAGAATAATCATTCATAGTAAATTGATGTTGGATTATGTTAAAAGATGAATTTGAACGAATTTGGGAACAATTAACCCAGAAAAGTCCGCATGTAAATAATCGATTAGAACAAGTACGTATTCAAAATATTCGTGGCATTGTGGATGTTTCAATTCGCTTTCCATATCCGGTTAGTGTACTCGCTGGACCAAATGCATGTGGGAAAACAACAGTTCTTCATGCATTAGGATGCCTATATATAAATAAATCAGGAAGATCATTCACCCCAGCAAAATTATTTCCAGATTTTAAGACAAAAAATCCGGATATTCCTCATGATTCTGGTGGAAATAATCAAATTTCATATCTATATTATTCTAATAAGGTTCCATCGGAGATGTTATGGAAGAGAAATGCGGATAAATGGAATAAAAGTTATTTTGGGAGGAAGGGCATTAATCAACCGGAAAGAACAGTTTATCTTCGCAATCTTTCACAACTCAGTAGTCCTGCAGAAATTATCAGCCTTCAAAAAATGGGACAAGAACAAATTAACTGTGATGAAATTCCTCCCCAACTGATTACTCTCGCTCATCAAATCCTGCCTCATCATTATGCCCGTCTTTATTTATTATCCCATAAAGCCAAAGATTTGTTATTTGCTGAACGGGATGATGCTGATCATCCGAGTTACTCAGAATTTCATATGTCAGCCGGAGAAAGAGCTATTCTTCGCCTATCTAGGGATATATCAACTCTTCACGATGCCCTCATATTAATTGATGAAATAGAGGCAGGATTACACCCATATACACAACAAGTGCTTATGCTTGAATTACAGCGTCTTGCTCTTCGGCAGGATCTCCAGATTGTTGTTACATCACATAGTCCATTTATTTTAGAGTCTGTGCCATCTGAGGGGCGCATTTTCTTAGAAAGGTCTGATAATGGGGTGACCGTTACCCCACCGTATCGCGACTTTGTTCAAAGGGCATTGTACCACCAATATTTGGACTTATTATCTGTTGTTTGTGAGGATGATATAAGTGAAGAATTAGTGAGAGGGGTTATCGAAATTCTTTCTCCGAAATTGGATCTTCGACAGTCAATAATTCAGGTTGGACGTGATACAGGTAAGGATGAATTTAATCATTATATCCGTGCGTTGGCTAAATTTAACAGATTAGAACAATTTATCTTTGTCCTAGATGGAGATTCTAGAGACTATAAAGATCAACTTGAGAAAACTGCAAAAACTGAACGATGCTCCTTAATGATTTTAGTCCTTCCTGGTGAGTATTCACCTGAACGCTATATTATTACAACCTTAAATCAGTACTCGAGTGAATACGCAGAACATTTCGGTTGCTCGAGTCATGATTTTCGGAAGATTGTATCTGACTTTATTCAGTTATATGAAAAAAGCACAGGAAAGGAACGAGATATTGCAAAGGAGATTCTCCATTCCATCAGTTTAGAGATTAAGACTGATGAAGGCAGAATAGCCAGAACGGTCGGTAGAGTGGAGACTAGTCGAATAGGATCAGATATGGAAATTTTTTCAAGGGAACTAGAAGAATTTATTCTTCTCTGGAGGTCCTAATCGTTTGTATGCATAGGATCTTCAAATCAAATATATGAGAATGTGCAAGAATTACTCCAATTATGGTAGACTTACCTTAAATTGTACTCCATATCCCAATATAACGTTGATGGATGCTTTAAATATATGATCAGTAAATTTTTTACCCATATCTATTTTGAAACGTATAACCAATAAATGTTTATTCAAACAAATGAAAAAGAAGGCAATATAGGGACCTCATGACAGAGAAACAAAAAAAGAAAAAAACATTATCAATATCACAACGGTATTCCTCATCAGAGCCACCAAGGACAATACGTACCAATGAATCAACTGCACACCCTCATAAGTTTTCAATAGGCCTGAAAAACATCGGTCCAATTGAATCGGGTGACATTACAATAAAACCCTGTACAATAATTATTGGTTCAAATCGTTCAGGAAAATCCTATATTGCAAAAATTTTGTATGCAATGTACTCTCTTCAGAATGACCTTTATTATTCAACAGGCCCTTTTCAATATTTTCAAAATAATTATCTTAAAGATGAACTCCCAATACCCCAGGAATTATTTAAATTAATTTTGGAATGGGATACCAAATCTGACTTAATTCTTTCTGATTCAATTCTATTAGAAATAGCCGATTCTCTGTTTACGAATATCACAGAAAACCTCTTTTCAAATGCATTAAAGGATGTGTTTAATGTCCCTTTGAAGGAATTAATTTCAAAACAACGCAATGAGGGTGAATTTCTATTTAAAATTCGAGGAGAAACTCTTTCCACGACATTAGATAAGGAAAGGCTTCATTTACACATTAAACCAGATATTCTCAAGCTAATACAGTATAAAATAACGTATAAAAAGAACGATGATAAAATAGACATAAGTTATCACAATTTTCATTTTGTTCATCCATATTCTCTAATAAGAGATAATGATGGGCTTTTAAAAATTGCTCGTGATATAACCTATTGCATTGCTGCTGGAATAATCCAGGATTATTATTTTTATTCTGCTTTCGATGGAGTATACTTTCCAGCAGGAAGAGCATCTCTCATGGAGATGAAACCTTTTGTCGCAATGCAATTGTTAAGTTCATCACGTGCCAGTGCAAAACCCTCTCCGAAGATGAGTTCAGTCTTCTCTGACTTTTTTGCATTACTAGAGAAGATATTGGGAACAAAAAACATCTCAAATGATCACTA
>NZ_DAONKG010000118.1:0-7612 GCF_035406105.1 Methanospirillum sp. | reverse complement strand
TGCCTTGCACCGGAACACTTGATGAACTGGTAACTCCACCGTATGGTCTCAAACACACAATACTCTCACAAACACCTGATATCCATCTCATCCAGGCAATGAGAGATTCTCTGACCGAGATGATCCAGTCAGGGACTGCAGGGTGTGCCGATTTTCGTGAGGGAGGAAGATCAGGAGTGCGTGCATTAAAAAAAGCAGTAACAAAACTCCCCTTTCATCCGGTTATTCTGGGGCGGGAAGGTGGTGAGGAGATAGCTGACGGAGCCGGAATCAGCAGCGCCAGAGACGTGTCGTCTTATCTGGACATCGTGGACCGTATGAAGAAACAGGGAAAAATTATCGGTTTTCACGCAGGGGAACGGGACCCTCAGGATATTGATGCCGCTTTGGATGCAGGCCCTGATTTCCTCGTTCACTGTACGCATGCAACACCATGTCAGATACGGAGAATTGCAGATGAAGGTATCCCTGTTGTCATCTGTTGCCGATCAAATTATCTTCTTCAGGTAACAACAGGGTCTGATCACCCTCCGGTTCATCAGATGAAAGAGGCCGGGGTTCAAATCCTTATCGGAACGGATAATGTCATGTTTGTCCAGCCTGATATGATGCAGGAGATAGCATTTATTCATACTGCCTACGGGGTGCCTGCTCATGATCTCCTCTCTTCTGCCACCAGGGGATTTCCGCCTGCAGGGATAACTCATGCCATAAAAAAAGGAAATAAAGCTTCATTTTTCGTATTGGACTGCTCATGGGGAAATTTGCATCATTCCCGTGACATCAAATCCACCATTGTGAAGAGGGCGCCATTGAGCCATTTTTGCGCAAGAATTTTTTAGGTAAAGTCCAAATTAAATTGGAAGCCTTTTTGAGGGGAGTATATGTATAACACAATTCTTGTTGCTATTGACGGATCCATTGTCAGTGAAAAGGCATTTGAGGCAGCCGTCGAACAGGCACATGCCTGGAAAGCAAAACTTCACGCAGTTTACGTCGTAGAATCGGGGCTTTTTACAGATATTCCGGCAGACAGCAAACTGGAGATTATGTACAGCCTGCTTGAGCAGGAAGGCAATGCAGCACTTGATAAAATCAAGGAGATTGCCAAGAAAAAGAACATAGAAGTTACAACGCATTTTGAACAGGGGCATGCCGGAGACACCATTCTTGCTACTGCCGAAAAGATAGGTGCAGATCTGATCGTCATGGGATCTCATGGAAAGAGTAATATTGATCGCATCCTCATCGGAAGTGTCAGTTCCTTTGTTGTTGAACACAGCAAGGTTTCCGTTTTGGTGGTGAGATCATAGTGCCAGTCCCGTTGGTATCAGACTACATGACGACCGATGTCGTCACTGTAGAAATACCTGGAAACCGGGATGATGTACTTAAAATTTTAAAAAGAACCGGAATCAGCGGAGTTCCTGTATTAAAGAATGGAAAACTGGTTGGTATCATCACGAGAAAGGATCTTCTTCACAAACCTGAAGAGAATCAGCTCGCTCTCCTGATGACTCCTGATCCGCTCACCATCCGTCCTGATGCGACTCTGAGTGAAGCAGCCAGGATGATGAGGCAGCGTAATATCCGCAGACTGCCTGTTGTGGACGAAGCAAAAAACCTGGTTGGTCTTATCAGTGTGGCTGATCTCATCCTTGCGATTGCACGGATGAAGATTGAGGAAGAGATAAAGGATGTCTATACCAGCCCCACCTTTGCTCTTTGGGAAGAGACTCCCCTGCCTCTTGTCGGACGTATCATGGAAATATCAGGGTTTGAGGCAATTCCGATATTAAACCGTGAATCCAAACTTCAGGGCATCATCTGTGAGCGTGATCTTATCAGATGCGCCATGATTGAAGACTCGGTGGAAACCTCAGATCTCTCCACAACCGGAACCGATGATGATGAATGGACCTGGGAGAGTATCCGCGATGTTCATCATATCAGTTATGGTATCTCACGTGTCCAGCTCCCCAACCGCCCGGTAAAAGCCGCAATGATCACAAACGTCGTCATGGTCCCGCCAAATGCTGAGGTGAGTGAGTGTGCCCTCAAGATGAAGCGTGCCAGGGTTGATCAGCTCCCAATCGTGAACGGAGACAACCGACTCATCAGCATTCTCTTTGATCGGGAACTTATCAAAGTCTTATTAGATGAAAAATATCAATAAAAAACTTTAAATTATTGCAGGTTATTTGTAACTAAGGCATTTTTGCTTCTGCAATACTTTCCCATTTCACTCATTATTTCCGGAGTCCATTATGGTCGAACAGAGCGATACGATGAAAGGAACAACCACGGTCGGTATTGTATTTGATACCGGGGTTGTGCTCGCAAGTGAGAAACGTGCAACCATGGGATATCTGATATCCAACAAGACTGCGAAGAAGATTTATCAGATTGCACCAAGGATTGGTCTTACGACCGCTGGTGGTGTTGGAGATGCACAGCAACTTGCACGGCTTATGACGGTAGAGGCAAATCTTTATGAGGTCCGGAGAGGTAAGCGTATCAGCGTACAGGCTGCATCAACCCTGCTCTCCAATATTCTTCATGGCAACCGCATGTTTCCCTTTTATGTCCAGCTTCTGATCGGAGGTGTCGACGATACCGGGCCAGTGCTCTACTCAGTTGATGCTGTAGGAGGAACCGGAAAAGAAGATGGCATCGTTGCAACCGGTTCAGGATCTCCCATGGCATATGGTGTGCTTGAGGACCGGTACACTATTGGCATGGATGAGCGTTCAGCCATTGAACTTGCCATACGTGCTCTTCGTTCTGCAATCAAAAGGGATGCAGGTTCCGGAGAAGGAATAGCAGTAGTAGTCATTACTGAAGAATCCTATCACGAATTATCAGACGAAGAGATCAGTATTCTTACACCCAATTAGACTATTTTACATATTTTATTACTTTTTTAGGACGGTTTTATGCTTATTGAGGAACGTCTCAAAGAGATACAGGAAAAAATCAAAAAGAAAGTCCCAAAAGGGATTAAAGTTGCATCTGTCGAATTTGAAGGGCCTGAACTGGTTATTTATACCGATGATCCAAAGTCATTTGCTGACCAGGATGATCTTATCAAAATACTTGCACGAGATATCCGAAAACGCATTGTCGTTCGTCCAACCATATTAGAAGATCCGGAACGGGCTGCATCAGCAATCAGGCGTGTTGTCGGTGAAAATGCAGGTATATCTGATATATTCTTCGAAGCTGACACGGGTGAAGTCCTCATTGAGGCCGAAAAACCAGGTGTGGTAATTGGGAAAAACGGAGCGACCCTTCGTGATATCACCCGCGAGATCGGGTGGACACCCAAGGTTGTCAGAACACCTCCTATCGAGAGCAGCACAGTAAAACAGGTAAGACAGTATTTGCGTGCAGCACACCAGGAGCGAAAAGAGCTTCTGAAAAGGATTGGCAGAAGAATTCACCGTGATGTCATTGCAAAAGATCAATGGATACGGGTTACCACGCTCGGATGCTGCCGTGAGGTCGGCCGGGCTGCATTTCTGCTCTCTACACCTGAGAGCCGGGTACTTATCGACTGTGGAGAAAAGCCTGACAGCTTTGAAGCAACTCCATACCTCTACGTCCCTGAGATTCACCCTCTTTCACAGCTGGATGCTGTGGTCCTTACTCATGCACACTTGGATCATTGTGCCTACATCCCCCTCCTCTATAAATACGGATATGAGGGGCCGGTATACTCCACCCCGCCAACACGGGATCTTGCAGCCATGCTCCAGCTGGATTACCTTGATGTGGTGAATAAGGAAGGAAAAACCGTTCCATATTCCTCAAATGAGGTTAAAGAGTATATAAAGCACTCAATAGTCCTCAATTACGGATGTGTGACAGATATTGCACCGGATATTAAACTCACCTTCCACAATGCAGGGCATATCCTTGGTTCAGGGATTGCTCATTTCCATATCGGTGATGGTCTTTATAATGTTGCCTTTACCGGAGATCTTCACTATGGAAAGAGCCGTCTCTTCAATGCGGCAGTGAACCACTATCCACGGCTTGAAGCACTCTTTATGGAATCGACCTATGGAGGCGCCCAGGATATGCAGCCCTCCCGTGCTGAGGCAGAGGAAAGACTCTATGGGATCTTCCGTGAAGTGCTTGAACGGGGCGGGAAAATTATTATCCCGGCTTTTGCTGTTGGCCGATCCCAGGAAGTCATGCTAGCAATTGAAGAGGGCATGCGTCTTGGGAAATTCCCCCCGGTTAAGGTCTACCTTGACGGGATGATCAAGGAAGCGACCGCCATTCACACCACCTATCCGGAATACCTGAATTCAGAACTCCGGAACCTTATCTTCAAGGAAGGACACAACCCATTCCTTGCCGAATGTTTTGAACAGGTTGACTCTGCTGAAAAGCGAGAGCGGGTCATAAACGGAGAGCCCTGTGTGATCATTACTACCAGTGGTATGTTAAATGGCGGTCCGGTCATGGAGTATCTAAGAAACCTTGCCGCAGATGAGCGGAACTGTCTTGTCTTTGTCGGTTATCAGGCCGATGGAACCCTTGGACGGAGAATTCAGAAAGGCTGGCGTGAGATACCCATCGGGAACCGTGAGACCATCGTTGTCAATCTTGACTGCATCACCGTCGATGGATTTTCCGGTCACTCAGATCGGAGACAACTGATGAATTTTGTCTCGCATATGCAACCAAAACCAGAGAAGATATTTGCAATTCATGGCGATGAGAACAAAACCATCGATCTTGCAAGTTCCATCTATAAAAAATTACATATTCAGACAACATCTCCAATGAATCTTGAGACCTACCGGTTGATATGAGAGAATGAACCGGCCGATTTTCCTTTTTTGTGCAGTGTTCATGGTGATGGCATTATCAAATGCTATAGTACCGGTGTTACCCCATCTCTCCGATGAACTCTCTTTTCAGACACTCATCTTTTCTGCGTATTTTTTTGGCGCGATGATTATGACACTGCCTGCCGGGATTGCAAGTGATCGGTTCGGCCAGCCAGTCTTCATCCGGATATCCCTGGTCCTTACCCTGATATCCGGTATATTCATAATCACCCTGACTCATCCCTTTACCCTCCTTCTATGGAGATTTATAGAAGGAATTGGGGCAGGTATTTTTATCTCATCTGCCTTATCCTGGATTGGTTATCAGACAGATACTTTAAAAAATACCGGGATGTTTATGGCCTCGTTAAATCTCGGACTCCTGAGTGGTCTTATCGGGGCAGGCTGGCTTGCGCAGTTTACAGGAGAGATACTGCTTGGAGTATTCATCTGTACCATCCTGACCGGAATAATCTCTGGTTTTGGATTTGTTCTTAAAATACCTCGCCTTGGCAGACAGAAAACGATCAGGTCAGATGAATTGATTACAGAGACCTGGTCACAGATACTTCGTCAGTATCCTCTCTGGATATCTGTGATTATTCTTCTCGGGTCTACCGGATATGTTCAGGCAGTGTTTCCCGAACTCTCCGGATATCCGGTTCATGAGGTGAGTACCGTACTTGCAGCAATGAATTTTGCAACGATAATCACGTCCCTGATAACGCCATATCTGAAAATTGAGCCGGTTCTCCTTATCCGGATTTCGGCCCTGATGATAGTCCCGTTCATCTTTTCATTTCTTAACGCGCCTGTTATCGTTCTTGGTATGGGAGCGGTGGCAGGACTTATTATGGTATCACAGATCGGATACCTGGCACTTGCTGAAGAGCGACAGGGGATAGCAATGGGCCTTTATTCTACGTGTAGTTATGCCGGGATGACTCTGCTTCCTGCACTTGGCGGGTATATCATCTCATTCTCATCTTTTCAGACTGCATCGGCAGTCATTGCCCTTGGAGCCATAGGTACTGCAGTCATCATTGGCAAATGTTCCTGTAAAGGGTTCATTATACATGAAAAAACCACATCAGACACCTGATTGTACATCCTTGCAGAGGGAGGTATGGAATGCTGAATATCAGATGAAAGGCTCCCTCTGGGGTAATACCCCTCTTGAACCGACCACACAGACAAAAACCGGAATATTTTTAGACCTTGGGTGTGGGAACGGGAAGAATTTTCGTCCTTCGTTCTCTGCTACCTGCAGAATAGGTCTTGACTTTTCCTTACCTGCTTTACATCTGTGCAGGAAAAGACCTGACCTATCAGATCTGTCATGTGTCTGTGCTGATGTCCGGTTCCTCCCTTTTTACGATGCAACAATTCACGCTATTGATGCACATCATATCATGGGGCATCTGCTGCGTGATGATCGAAATAGAGCAGCAGGAGAAATAAGCCGGGTTTTAAAACCTGGTGGTGAACTGATTGTCACCGTTTTCGGGACTGATGACTTCAGGGCCAAAGCCGGAACAGAAGTTGAAGATGGGACGTTTCAAAAAGGGAATGGTATCATCACTCACTTTTTTTCTGAGAAAGAGATTGTACGTCTCTTTTCTGATCTTACTCCCCTCGTGCAGGAGTCCTGCACATGGACCATGCGAGTGAAAAGAGAAGTGTTGCCGCGTTCTCTCTGGATTGTCAGGTTCACAAAATCAGTCTTGGACTGAGTTTTCTATCGGGGAAAAAATGGTCATTTATAGTAGAAAGATTAATGTCTTATATGGGAGTAAATTTTTGATAAAAATGGCGTTTTTGTTGAGATAAATATTGGAACGAATACATTATGCAAAAAAAAATTATGTACGTTCAATAAATACTCAACATCTTTTCAGCATACCCCGTAAGAAAAAGATATACCATATTACATAAATAGTAATCATTATGTCTCCCAGTTTTGCTGATTCGGAACAGGATGATTTGTATGACCATGATCTCTCCCGAATCGGAGTCTCACTTCCGTCCAATTTGCTTCAGAGTTTTGATCAGATTTTGAAAAACCGGGGATATTCATCTCGTTCAGAAGGTATACGGGATGCCATTCGTTCTTACATCAGATATCATAAATGGATGGCAGATCTCTCCGGCCCGAGACAGGGAATCATCACGCTCGTGTATGATCACCATCAACGGGGGCTTGTGGCTGCAATCACTGATATCCAACATGACTACATGGAATTAATTCAGGCATCTCTTCACTCCCATGTGACTCACAACCGGTGCGTGGAAGTTCTGCTGGTTAAAGGGGATGCTCAGCAGGTAAAAGGGATAGCCGAGCGCCTTATGGCACAAAAAGGTGTGGAAACAGTAAAACTGACCACGATACCCCTTGAAGGGTAAACTTTTCTTTTATCCCGTTACCGGGCATTTTCATCCCTTCCGATAGAGCCAGTTCCGGTAGATAATCGGTGTGCTGATGGTGGTCAGCAGACTCATAAAGACAATTCCTGCATAGATATCCTGTCCGATAATCCCTCCGGTAAGGCCGATAAGTGCCACTATCATAGCAACCTCTCCGCGAGGGGACATGCCAAACCCGACAATCAAAGCATCACGGTTTCTCATACCGATAAGCCGGGAGGGAAGGGCACATCCGATCACTTTGGTTAGAATTGCCACTCCGGTCAGAACCAGCATGAAGATGATCCCCTCAAAAGTCAGGGCATGAACATCCACAAGAATTCCCAAGGATACAAAGAAGATAG
>NZ_DAONKG010000117.1:0-7615 GCF_035406105.1 Methanospirillum sp. | reverse complement strand
CGAAGGGCTTCATCCATTTGCTACAGAAAAACTCCGCGCATTATATGATTATACCATATTCGTGGATCCGGACAGGGATGTAAAATTTGACTGGAAGGTAAAGCGTGATATTAATAAAAGAAATTATGACAAAGAGGAAGTCCTGAATGAGATTGTACGACGTGAGCCTGATTATATTCACTATGTCCTGCCCCAAAGAAAGATGGCAGATGCAGTCATTCAGATACAATATTCATCATACGGTCGGGAAGAAGGAGTAAAAAGAAATGTGTACCGCGTTATTCTTTCAATGCCTGCACAGGAATATTGTTTTGAAGATATTGAGCTCAATATAGATTTATGTGATTTATTTAAGAAATCTTCACACGACTTTTCTCTGTCCTGTATCTCGCATTCACCTGATAGCCGAAAGATGCGTGCCCTGGTAGTCGACGGGGAATTGATGCCAGACACCATTCACAAGATAGAACGACAGATTGAGTACCAGACCGGTGTATCCCCCATCAATATTTTTAGAGACCAGGAACACATTACCGGAACCGACCTTGTCCGGCTGATACTCTCATGGCAGATCATAAATGGTAGAATTACACTTTCAAATCGTGGGAACTGATAAACCGTATACCTCATATAATTAGCATCATCACTGACTAAGGATGAAGCAGATTGCTCTCTATGGGAAAGGGGGTATCGGGAAATCAACAACATCCGCAAATCTTTCTGCAGCACTTGTTAATCAGGGGCTTTCAGTCATGCAGATCGGATGTGACCCAAAGCGTGACAGTACCCGGATGCTTATGAAAGGGGTTCTTATCCCTACTGTTTTGGATCTTATCCGTGAGCGCGGGGAGCAAAATCTTTCCCTTAACGATGTCGTCTTTACTGGATACAAGGGAGTCAGATGTGTGGAAGCAGGTGGCCCAGAACCTGGAGTTGGATGTGCTGGAAGAGGGATTATTGCCACATTTCAACTTCTGGAAAGGTTATCTGCATTTGATGAGGATGTTATCGTCTATGATGTTCTGGGTGACGTTGTCTGCGGAGGATTTGCTATGCCGATGCGGAAAGGATATGCCCAGGAGATTTATCTTGTCACATCCGGAGAACTTATGTCTCTGTATGCGGCCAATAATATCTGTAAAGCAATCGCACGGATATCCCAGAATGTCAAACAGGTATGCCGGCTTGGGGGAGTTATTTGCAACAGCCGGAACCTGCCAGATGAGGAACAACTTGTTTCAGCATTTGCTTCACGGGTCGGTTCAAAGATTATTGCATACATTCCCCGCGACGGACTGGTTCAGCATGCAGAATTACATAACCAGACGGTCATTGAATATGCACCTGAATCAGATCTCGCCGCACGATATATCTCTCTCGCTCAGGCTATCATAACCAATAAGGATTTTATAATACCCACTCCCCTCGAGATAGAAGAACTGGAGAACATTGCACGATCCTACCTTCCCAAAATACATCAGTGAGGGTGTCCATCAACGGAGAAATGATACCAGTTCCGAAAGTGAAGGTATAAAATTTAGATTAATTATTGCCCTTATTTTGTAATATTAAGAATTTTATCAATTGTATTTGTAACTCTCAATAAATTAATTTTCACTTTCACCCTGCTTTTTAAAGATTTAAATAGGGTACTGCAGACCCATTATTATCAACTGGGTGATGATAATGCTCGAAAAAGTAGGATATATGCAAAAGGCAAAAACGGTCACAATTGATGAAGATGGACTTCCAACTGAGATCATAGAGATTGTCATTGACGGAAAACGATTCGGAATCCTGATTGATGATCTGAAACGGGCAATCAGGGGAAAAATATCAGCACGGACATTTCAATTACGAATAAACTGGAAACAGTATATCAGTACCACTGCAGGTCTTGCGTACCTTTCATACTCCGGCAAAGCATTAAATATCGAAATGATTGACGGGAACAGATATACCGTATCACTTGATTCCTTAAAATCACTGATGTGCAGACGATCTTCATATGCACCAGTAGCACGGCTTCCAATGAGCAGCACAATCAAATGCCCTTCAATCATGGGGACTGCTCAAAAAGCACTTGCAACCTGTTGACCGTTTTCCATCATGTTTTTATGCGTTTGTTCCATTTTCTCTTTATTTCGACTCCCATATACGGTAAAAACCCTTCATTCTTACCATAACCTTTAATAAATTTAATTGGCAATATTTCCACGGTTTTCTATCAAAGAGATGGCCCCTATAATTTCGTACCTGGAAATATGCACAGGCTATGTGTACCACATTAATCACCTCTCTGCTGGATTACCATCGGATATTTCAATAATGCGAATACGGAGTCTGAATCACCTATGGAAAGAAATCTTGGATTTAAAGAACGAAGATATATCGAAGAGCTCAGAATACTCACAAAATCAACAGCCCTTGATTGTATCATTGATGAGAAATTTGATCGGATAATTTATGTCATTAAGGCAGGAGATATGGGATATGCCATTGGAAAGAAAGGCGATAATATCCGGCGTCTCCAGGGAGTGACTGGCAGAAAAGTAGAGATGGTCGAGTTTGCTGAAGACCTTCGTGAATTTCTTGCAAATATTTTCAAACCGGCACAGGTGATCAGGTATGCCTGTGATGATCAGTCAAAAAAGATGAATATCTACGTATCTGATAAAAATGACGTGGGAATTGCGATTGGAAAAGGTGGATGTACGATTGAAAAAGCCCGCCTCCTCATCAGACGGTTTCATGGATATGAAATCGGAGAAGTTTTCCCTCAGGAAGGTGCCTTTTGAAAAAAGCAGAAATTCTTGACGAAATATGGTCCGTAATTGAAGAGAGGGCAGCTCACCCTTCCGAAGAATCCTATACGTCTAAAATTCTCACTCACAGAAAAGGAATAGACAAAGCCCTCGAGAAAATGGGTGAGGAATGCACGGAATTTATTATTGCGATAAAAAACGGAGAGAAACAGAGAATTTCTGAAGAAGCTGCCGATGTGTTATTTCATTTCATGCTGGCTTTAAAAAAAGCAGATGTTTCACTACAGTCCGTATGGGACGAATTAGTTGCACGCCGGCATTAACGATCAGATAAACTCGGTTGTAAAGAGATCATAATGTGCATGTACCTGTAGGAGACCTGCCCTGACTGCGGTATCCAGCCACCCATATCCAAAACAAAAATGAGCCAGGGCAGGAATGTAAAAATTATCCTGTAATAGTTTTTTACCTTGAATTAACTCATTTTTTGCTTGCATTATGCATGTATCAGATGCCTTTGCAAGAGGAGAACCATGACCTGGAAAACCGGAGACTGATTGTAATGCTGTTCCCAGCATGGTGTAATATCGGTTTGTCTTCTCATACATATGATCACGATCATACTGTTCCTCCAACAGAATATCTGTGTAAGAGATAGAATCTCCTGATAGGTCATAGAGTCCAAGATACGCTCCTGCATTCATCCATCCATGCGCATATACAAGAGAGGCATACTGATTGACCATATCACCATTATTGAAAAAAAATTCAGAATCCTGCAGGTATGATCGGATCATCTGAAGGATTTCTGATCCCAGGATATGATAGGGTGATCCTTGTCTGTTAAGAAGTACAATTTCGTTTATACTGGTTTTTAGGAGTGAAGCGTATTTATTGAGGAACATATCCGGCAAAATACCTGAGGTACTCTTGTTCTATCTCATGTAAGGATGCCGGTACTATGAGAATATGAAGTGGCGGGCCAAAATCGATCGACTTCAGCTCATTACCGGTTCCTGCCGCAACGACGGGTGTATCAGATCCTGCCCGGGCGACTCCGACATATAATGGAATCGTACCTGAAGAGCCATCCATGAGTTGTTCAAGGAGTTCTATTCCTTCATGTACCGACATAAATCGGTTTTCCTGTATATCAAGGTACACAAGCGTGTGAAGGTTTTGATATTTGTTTGAGAGGATGGTATCAAGCGGTGTTCTGGGAAACCAGTTATGAACAGGATATGGTATGGAGCAGGATTTTCCAAACCGATAGTTCTGTAAACCGGTAAGACCACAGACTGCACTGACAATGGAAGATCCATGAATGATTTTTGTTGGTATGCCCCGGTCTCTAGCCCTGATACGCAGATCAGCATGAGTTGTCGAGACCATTGGATCTCCACCGGTGAGAAATACCGCAGTTCCTCGTTCAGCAGCTGCAAGGATAGGTTCAGGATTTAATTCAACGTCATGGCGTTTTACAATAGTCAGGGGTTTTTTATATCTCTCGCGCATCAGTTCCGGCGTTGTACCGGTAAGAGTAGATGTATACGATTCAAGAAAAAGAGAATCCGCTTTTTCGATCGCCTGTAACCCTTTAATTGAGATATCATCCAGATCATACAGACCCAGACCAACAAAAATAAGCATGATTTCAAGGGGATATGATAAGTTTTCCGTCTTCAAAGGAAAAAGATCGCCAGTTCATTGCAAGTCCCATACTCCCCTGAAGACGAATTTTCTTCCCTTCATCAGTATTCTGAATTTCAATAACAACATTCATCAATTGCTTGACAATTGCAACGGTCTTATGATCAAATGACTCACTGTTTAACAGAAATACTCCAATTGAACCCATCTTCCGAAGCTTGGATGATACAACATGGAGGAACTGATATATTATGTCAATTTTCCGAAACATGAGCATTGAAGTCAAAGAGAGGATACAATATCTGATGGGTGTGGGAAAGAGTGGATCCGGATCATCGGTGAAGTCTCCTTTCATTATCTCTTCTGTCAATTGGGAGAATTTGATATCCATCCCGGTCAGATCACTTGGACTTCCGACATATTTTATCTTTTGCGTATCCTCAATCGAAGTAAATGATGTGCGAGTAATTGCATCTATGATTCCGATATAATTGGTATCAAATCCATTGCTGGAGAAAAAATCAATCAGATCCTCAGACTGCGTTTCTGTTGCAAGAACGATCATGTACTCTTTCTTTCTGGGCATAGCCAGATACGATGTAACGAGCTCACCATCACTGAATGGTGGTGCCAGAACCAGGATATTAGTTCCTGGATTTACGCCACCCTTTTGATCTATTACATCTATGCCAGTCAGATATTTGTACATCAGTGTTTAAAAAATGGTTTTTTCTATCATATTAACCCAATGATATAATCCGGGTCATTGTATATATTCAACCATTCCCATATCAAATCCTTTTATAGTTATCATAAAGAAGTTATAAGGCCAGTTATCTTAAATGGATTGAAAATATCTTAAGGTATATTTCATAATTATTAGAATCATCAAGCTTTCAGAGGCTTTTGCAAAGAATCACCCGGCCGATACCTGACATGAGGAGAGAATGATTTACACATTATATGAATGGCACCTTCTTCGCACTCTTGATAGTATTCCTCAGGTTATCTGCTTTATGATATCTGATGATGAGATGGAGAATGATCCAAACCAGATCAGGCGCATCATAACATGGTGTCTTGAAATTTCTGATAAAATTCAAAAGAAGAATGTAAAAAATACTGGAATTTTGGAGATAATTATTCACATCAGTACCCACAAACCCTTCCAAAAACCATCATATCTTCCACAAATATATGATTTATCCGATATTGTTACCGTTCATCTGCATTATGGAGATAATTCAGAAACAATCGGAAACGGGCTTCCTGTGACCATTGCTATCGGAAAATCTGGAAGAGAAGAGATTTCAGATGCCATTCGTGCCATGGTAGATAATAATATTGCACCAGAAGAGGTTACAACAGAAGTTCTTGAGCAATATCTAACTTTTTCACATATACCGGACTGTGTCATAAAAACCGGAGGGGCGCATCTTGTTGATTTTCTTATCTGGCAATCGGTTTATTCTGAATTGTTTTTCCTTGACCTGAACTGGGAGAAAATCAGGAAAATTGATCTGATTCGCGCGTTCCGGGATTTTCAGTCACGAAACAGAAGATTTGGTACCTGAAGAAGAGGTCGCTTTCTTTTTCATCTCCAATCGTTCAGAGTATACCCGTATGGCACGAAGCATATCGATTTTACGAAACATTGGCCAATACGGGGCACAGAAATATACAGCCGATTCATGACCGTTTGCCAGCCATGGCAGAAAGTTGGAGGTCCGGCATTCATTTCCGGTTCTGATGATAAGATCAACGGGTGGAATCGATACATTATTCCCGTACAGATTCTCTTCAAAGAGTTCAGGCGTAATGTCATCCCGGTAAATCTTATTCTTCCTAAGATCATCAAGAATTTTTGCAGTCGTCCGAAGCATTTCATTTCGTCCGCCATATGCCAGGGCCATATTAAGATAAAAATTATCATAATGAGCTGTGGCAGCTTCAGCCTGTTCAACGGCCCCACGGAGATCATCGGGGAGTAAATCACGATCTCCAATCATTTGTATCCGGATACCATATTTATGGACGCGCTCATCAATACTGATACGGCTTAATTTCTCTTTAAACAGGGTGAAGAGATTCTGTATCTCCTCATCTGACCGGTTAAAATTTTCGGTTGAAAAAGTATACAGGGTAATATGCCGTATTCCGAGTTCCTGTGCCCATTCAAGGACCTCCTCAGTCCGATCGGCTCCTGCGCGATGACCGGATGATGTGGCTATTCCGCGTTTTTTTGCATATCTGCGATTTCCATCCTGTATAATCGCAATATGCCTGGGGATATGCAAGCATTG
Source organism: Methanospirillum sp. (assembly GCF_035406105.1). Lineage (GTDB taxonomy): Archaea > Halobacteriota > Methanomicrobia > Methanomicrobiales > Methanospirillaceae > Methanospirillum. Next base: position 897 of record NZ_DAONKG010000117.1, on the reverse strand, counting down.
TTTTGAGATGAAATACTCATAAATATGCTCTATCAATCTGCGAATCATACCGGTGTCACCTCAATAATAATTCCATCATCGGGATAGCGTTCTACATAATATGCCGGACCGTCTATCTGATCAGCAATCTCCTCCAATATCCACCAGCCAGACTCTATTCGATCATCAAACCGTTCAATCAGATTCTCATCAGGATTGCCAGGTATTGATACATGCTGACCATCACACTCCCAGACTCCGTAAATGATGGTCCCGTCCCCGGTGATTTCATCAAATTCACGTGCAGTATTGGCAGCGATCCTGCGAAGTCGCATTCTCAGCTGTACACGGTCTTTAAAATCAGATGAACACCAGTGCACTTTTGGAAGTTCTGCAATTCCCTTTGCACTCTCCCATCCTCCCAAAACTGCATTTGAGATATCACCTCTTAGCAGGTACCCTCTTTTGCGCATTTCATTCGCGTTAAAATCACCCCATTCCAATTCGTTGATATTCAGAAAATCAATGAACGGGAGATAATTCCTCAGGTCATCAATATTGGGAAGTGAAGGAACTTCTATCCCAACATCAAGTCCCTGCTGTTTTGCATACTGTATGCTGCTATGAAATGGGGTATTTTGAAGGTCTGCCCACATTTCAGCAGGAGGATGAAACCGGATCTCATCAATTAAACCAATGATTGAGTTTATAATCTTTTCATTAGGGGCAATTCCGGTATAGAGATGAATATGATGTTCAGGTCCAAATTCCTTTTTTAATGCTTTAGAATATTCAATCAGTCTTTCAGGATATATGAAAGGCTCCCCGCCCGTGATACCGGTGCCGAGTGCTGACATTCTTCCTGCAACCCGGATCATTTCCTCCGGAGTTGAGATCTGATGTTCATTAGCATACAAA
>NZ_DAONKG010000116.1:0-7718 GCF_035406105.1 Methanospirillum sp. | reverse complement strand
TATATGATGGGGGAACTCTCTGGAAAATTATTCTCCGGAATGATGGAAGGACTTGCAACCATAGCTGCCGTCAGTGCTGCAATTTCAACATTCATCTCAACCTTTTTCATCTGGCTGATTGCAGCAGTTATCCTCTTTGGACTTCAGAAAGTCATGCAGGGGACAGGAACGTTCAAACGGGTTATGGAGATCTGTGGATATGGGATGATACCGCTCGTCTTTGCAACCATCATCTCGCTCCTCCTCTCAGCGTACTATATCCCGCAGGCAGATATCAGCCCGATCAGGTCAACCAACCCTGAAGAGATAAGCAAGGCAGCAATGTCGATGATGCTTGATCCCGCTCTTCATGAGTTCAGCATCATCTCTGCCATTATCACTATCATCTTCCTCATTTGGGTTGCAAATATCTGGTCAATCGGTGTAGAAACATGCTGTGGCCTTCAGCCAAAAAAGGCACTCATCACAGCAGGCCTTCCGGTTCTCATTTATAGTGCCTACACCCTTGCAAGCCTCCTGCTCTTCACCGGGGGCCCGGCATGAAGAAAAGGACAATATTCACATTTTTTGCCATAATTCTTCTCGTGTCCGTAAATACCGCTGAGTTACTTCCTGAGAACGAAGCAGCGGCAGCACAGGTGCAGGTAATCAACCTCTCCATTGACCCGGCGGTGCTCATGCCCTACGATATGGCCACCGTGACCATTACCCTTGCAAACACCGGAACGAAAAGTGTCGCCATATCGAGTGCACAACTGCTCTCAAAGGAGTTTAAAGTCCTCTCTGATCCGTATGGCAAGGTCGGAGCAATCGGTGCCGGGAACAGTATGAGTTTTACCTACACAATTCAGGCCGGCGGTGCATCAGGTATTTTCTACCCGGTATTCTCGGTAGACTACCGGGATGCAAACTTCCTTCGGTACCCGTTCAGGGTGCTTGTCCAGGAAAACCCGCTTGAGGTCTCGGTTCTCAATAAACCAGAGACCTTTGTAACCGGAAAGAAAGAGGACATCACCATCCATATCGGCAATCCGCGTGATAATCAGGTCACCGGTGTTACCGTCATCCCCCAAACCGGAGAACATGAGATCACACCCACCTCATACTTTTCCGGTGTTCTTGCCCCTGACAGTTCGGTTGATATCCCCTTTTCAGTTACCCCATACGGTGATTCGCCAATTGAATTTACTGTGCAGTACCAAAACGGTATCAACCAGCATGAGATTTCATATACTCTCCCGGTAGAGACCGGGAAAAAAAGCAGGAAACAGGCCGATACCGTTCTTTCAAACGTGCAGGTGAATACAGAAAAGGATTACTACCGGGTGACCGGGGATGTTACGAATTCCGGCCTTGAAACGGCAAACGCAGTAGTGATAACCTCTGTTGATCCGGCTGTCCCCGTGTTTCCGTTCAAAGTGTATGCAGTCGGAGCGCTCAAACCAGATGACTTTGCCAGCTTTGAGGTGACCTTCCGGGCAGATGAAAATGTCACCGAAGTACCACTCCGGGCATCGTTTAAAGATAATGACGGGAATGAATTCTCTTCAGACACCCTCGTCGAACTAGATAGCGGGAGAGGTCCCAAACCAAAAAAAGATGAGGAAAGATTTTCACCGCTGATTATCGGAGTCGTCGGAGCTCTGGCACTTGGCGTACTCGGTGCCGTCTGGTACAGCAGAAGAGCACGGGGATAAGATGGATCGGCAACCGGTGATCATCTTCTCCGATGTCACCAAGATCTACCCCCTTGCTGCAGGAGATGTCGTGGCGCTTGACCACCTCTCACTTGAGATCAGGAGGGGTGAATTCATTGCCATTATGGGACCTTCAGGGTCAGGAAAGTCAACCCTCCTCAATATGATAGGATGCCTGGATGTTCCCACCTCCGGTGAGGTGATGATTGACGGAAAAAGCATCCGGTCCATGACGGATGATCAGCTGACCGAACTCCGCCGGGATGTTCTCGGATTTATCTTCCAGCAGTTCAACCTGATCCTCCTCCTCAACGCCCTTGAGAATGTCCAGTACCCGCTCATTCTGAAGACCGGAGAGACCGGGTGTACAGACCGGTGCAAAGAAGTGCTTGCCGCCGTTGGTCTGGCACCAGATCTCTGGCATCACCGGCCGGGGCAGCTCTCCGGCGGTCAGCAGCAGCGGGTTGCCATTGCCCGGGCCCTGGTCAATGATCCGGAGATCCTCCTCTGTGATGAGCCAACCGGGAACCTGGATACAAAGACAGGAACAGCTATCATGCACCTTCTCACCCGTCTGTGCAGGGAACAGGGAAAGACGATCGTCATGGTCACGCACGATCCCCGGACTGCGGAGTTTGCAGACCGGATCATCCTGATTGAAGACGGCAGGATCAGGGAGGAGGCATGAGCAGTCAGCGGCTTTTCTTCAGTCTTGCAGTCAGAAACCTCCAGATACACTGGCTCCGGTCACTTCTCGCGGCCATCGGTATCATCATCGGGGTTGTAGCCATCTCATCCATGGGCATCTTGGGAAACAGCCTGGTGTTGTCAGTATCCGACTCCCTCACCGATGTCGGTGACTCGGTCGTGGTAACGCCCCATGTCTCATTTCAGGGAATGACCAGTACCGGGACTGACAAACGGATAACAGACCGGCAACTGGAACAGATCCGCAGGGCATCGGGGAATAATGATGTGGTCCCGGTATATGCAGGCGGTGACAGAATCCGTATCGGCCGGGAGATCCTTGCCGCCTCTATCTACGGAGTGTCCCCACCGGATATACCAAAGCTCTTAACTCTTGAGACTGGTCAGTACCTCCGGGGAGCTTCCGGTGTCATGGTCGGGGCTAAAATTGCCAAAGAAAACAACCTTGCCGTCGGATCACGAATACTGGTCGGTGATGAGGAGGCTGGGGTACGGGTGGTCGGCATCCTGGCAGAGCGGGGCATGGGATTTGATATCAGTCCGGATTATGCCATTATTGCATCCGATCAGTGGTATAAGGACTTTTACGACGTGAAAGGATATGATCAGGTTATTGTAAAGGTACGGGATCTGAAGGATATTGATCAGGTTAAAAAATCCATTGAGGTCCAGCTGAACCGGCGTGAAACAGAGGTCAATGTATTTGATACCAAGGCAATCCTTGAGACTATCCTTGAGACTTTTGGGAGGATATCCACGTTCACTATGGCAATCGGCGGTATATCCCTGATCGTTGCCGGTGTATCCATCTTCAATGTCATGATGATGTCAGTCATGGAGCGGTACCGTGAGATCGGAATCCTTCGCTCCATCGGGACAAAACGAGCTGAGGTGAGGAGCATGTTCATCTATGAATCCCTGATACTCGGGATTTCAGGTTCTGTTATCGGAGGAATACTCAGTTTTCTTGGTGGCTATGCAGCAATTGCAGTTATGCTTCAGGAGACATCATATCTCTTCGCATTTTCAAGCCTCATCCAGATACCCTATGGAATGATCTTTGGTATTGCAACCAGTATCCTGTCAGGATTGTACCCGGCATGGAAGGCATCGGACCTGCGGCCAATTGATGCACTCCGGCACGAGTAACGAAAAACGATTCAGACCTGATGTTCTTCAGGTTCTTTTGCTTTTTTCGGTTCCCAACCGGCCTTGTGGACCAGCAGGGCATCGAGAATCTCCTGCACCCCTTCCCCGCTACCGGTTGACATCGCGGGATATCCGGGGATAGTCGTAATATCAGCCTTGTTTGAGACAACGACAACCGGAACATGAACCAGACTCTTAACCTCCCTGAGCAGGCTCATCTGGTCTTCAAGCGGATAGCCGCAATGAGCACTTGGATCAAGGATGAACAGGATCACATCGGCGATATTCACAATGGCTGATAAAGCCTGCCGCTCGATAGCATTTCGTTCCATCCCCGGCCGGTCCAGAAGACCCGGCGTGTCAATCAGCTGGATCTTTTCTCTTCCTGAATAATAGTGACCGACGATGATACCTTTGGTAGTAAAGGGGTATGATGCCACCTCCGGTTCTGCGGAAGAGACTCTGCGGATAAATGACGATTTGCCAACATTGGGAAATCCGGCAACCACGATGGTAAACGAGTCCTCAACCGTCGGGAGTTTTCTGAGCACATTGCGGACATCGTTTAAGAAGAGCAGATCATCCCCGATCTGGTGGACAACGGATGAGAGACGGGCGATTGCTTTTTTTCGTGCCACGGGTGCATTCTCCTCGGACGAATACCGGACATTCTTTGCAAGACCGCCCCGGTGATCTTTGGACCATCGGGCCGCCCAGCCGACGGCACCAAGAGACTTTTTCAGCCGGTCCGTTGTCCAGAGAATCTCGACTATATCCTGGTAAAACTGAGGCTCTTCAGATATGACAGGAAAGGACTGGATCACAGATACCAGCTTGTCATGGACCGAGAGGTAGGCTGCCTCTACAAACTCCACACTTGCCCGTTTTTTATTTGGTTTCTCCCGCATTTTCTTCGCAGCACGACGAAGGGCCCGGTCAAGCACTTCATCTGCCGTGGGAACGGTAGGGATTTTTTCAAAACTCACGATATTTCACCCGTATGTATACGCGTACAGGTATAAAGGAATCATGCTTACCTGACCATGCATACCCGCCCTTTGCTATAATTTTTTCCGGATATAATAATCGCAATGTCGCGATTCGAAATTATGAGACAAAGCCTGGGTAAAATGTTAGAGAATTCTTTTTGTTTACCGGCATCATCCAGAGAGAACCATCATGATTTATCATGGAGATACACGCAATTACATCTGACAGACCTGTACCAGCCTGTCTCACGCAAAACAGATGGAACTGGCTTTGGTATCGCTTACCAGGGAAGATCCTCCACGATGAAGGCAATTACAGGCAGATAACTATGGACCTATCTCCGATTCAAAACGACATCCTGATAACGCTCATCAGTCTGTATGAGAAAAAATCCCTCCCCATCAAAGGAGAAGAGATAGCCGACATCATCTTACGCAATCCGGGAACGGTCAGGAACCAGATGCAGGCGCTGAAAGCCATCGGACTGGTTGACGGCATTCCCGGGCCGAAAGGGGGGTACCACCCGACATCTCTTGCCTACAAGGAACTGAACTTAAAGCATGATGGGGAGACCTATGAGGTCAAGATATCACGCGATGGTGAGATCGTTCCGGGAGTGAAGGTGGGAGAGATCATCTTTACCACCCTTTCCCATGCCGATATCTGCCATGCCCAGATCCGGATCATTGGCAGTGTAAAACTCTTCAATAACGGCGATGTCATCACCATTGGACCGACCCCGGTGAATAAACTGCTTATCAAGGGTGAAGTGTTTGGAAAGGATGAGAACGAACCGGCCCTGATTGTCTCCATCCTTGAGATGGTATCGCTCCCGAAAAAACCCATCCGGGATTATATGTCAACCCCCATTAAGATGTTGTCGACGAAGAACACCCTGAAAGAGGCGATACGGCTTTTTAACACGCACCACATTCATGGCGCCCCGGTCATGGACGGAGGATTTCTTCGTGGCATTGTGACGATGTCAGACATCCTCCATGCCATTGAGCAGGATCTCCCTCTTGATACCCAGGTATGTGAGGTCATGACTGAAGATGTCGTATATGCCGATGCCTCGGTCCAGCTCTATGAGGTCATCAGAAAATTCAAGGAGCGTTCCATCGGCCGGCTGGTTGTATTTGAGGACAACAGGCCGGTAGGCATCCTGACCCAGTCTGATATCTTCCGGACACTCCCAACTAACTGAAAGGGATCATATGCGTTCTTTTTCGACATCACATGGGATTTTTTACAACGGTGACTGCATTAAGGGAGCAGTGCTCATACCAGATAATACCGTTGATCTGATCATCACCGATCCTCCGTACGGCATAGAAGGTGACAAACTCCACCAGCATTACAACCGGGATGAGTCATTTGTCACCGACGGATATGTCGAGATCCCGGCTGATGAGTATGAATCATTCACGAAGGCCTGGATCCTTCAGGCAGAACGGATTCTGCGTCCGGGTGGTTCCATCTACATCGTCTCCGGGTATACACACCTTCGGCATATCCTCAATGCACTCCATGAAACCAGCCTTGAAGAGATCAATCATATCATCTGGCGGTATAACTTCGGCGTCTTTACCAGTCAGAAGTATGTCTCATCACACTACCATATCCTCTTTTACGCAAAACCAGGGGGAAAGCGGACCTTTCACACCGAATGCAGATTCTCTCTCTTAGAGAAAGATGACAACGGGGGATCACTCAATTATCAGGACCGGGAGGATGTGTGGATCATCAACCGGGAGTATAAACCAGGAAAAGTGAAGAATAAGAATGAACTTCCCACCGCTCTTTTAAGTAAGATGATCCAGTACAGCAGCACTGAAGGCGATCTTGTCTGTGATCTCTTCCTTGGAGGATTTTCTACCGCAAAAACAGCAATCGGCCTGATGCGAAGAGCGATCGGATTTGAGATATCACCGGTCATGTTTGATGCAAAAATGGATGAGATGATGGCACTTGTGCCCGGATATCTTCTGGAGACAGCACAGACCCCGAAGGTACCGGCACGGAACAGGACCAGGAAGATATGGAGCCAGGAGGAGGTAGAACATCTCAGGATCAGGTACAACGAACTGAACCAGACCGGACTTTCCCAGAAAGAGATAAACCAGCAGTTACAGGAAGAGTTTGACCGGGGCTACTGGTCTATTGAAAAAGCCCTCAGACAGACCGGTATAAAACCAGGAAGACAGACCGAGAAACCAGCATCTGATCGGGAGATTTATTATTGGATACAACCGAAATCTGATATATGAAGTCCATACTTGCCCGCACGCTCTCACGGAAGCAGATCGTGACCAATGACGGGAAAGCAATCGGAACACTTCGCAATCTGATGGTAGATTTTGATACTGGTCTTATCACTGACCTTGTGCTTGAGCCAGATCAGTCCTTTGACACAACCGGATATACGCTGGACGGTGACCGTATGCTCATCCCCTTTGAATCTGTCAGGGATATCAAGGACTTTATCGTGGTGGATCGTTACCTTGCCAGAATGTGAGGGAAGTACGTCCTCATAATCTCAACAAAGCCTTCTCCGTACGGAACTGATGAACAATAGTCAGAGATATTCCGTACATCCTCCTGTGCATTTGCAACACAGCAGCCGGTGCCTGCAGCCTGAATCATCCCAATATCATTCTCGGAGTCCCCAATTCCAAGGAACTCCTCAGGTTTTACCCCAAGCTGCTCTGCGACAATATGAAACGTTTTCCCTTTGTCAATTCCGGCCTCATGAATATGAATGGCAAAGGTGGTGTCCATAATATCAACCGGCCATCCTGCAAGAAGTGACCTGACCTCCTCGACCGGTACATCACGGGCAAACGCAATGTCCGAATACCGTTCCTGGTGAGAGTAGAGCTCAAGATGAATCCCCTTCTTTGCATAATGCTCTTCAAGCACCTGCAGGGCCCGGAGTGCAATGTTCCGGTCCGCCATAACCTTCATTGAACCCTGAAACCCTATCCGGTACACTCCGCCGTTTTCGCCGATGAACGTCCCGCCGGTGCCGATGAGTTTGCACAGCCCTTTCAGAAGGCAGGAGGTGTTGCCGGATGAGAGCACCACCTCAATACCATGCTCCTGGAGCGTTCGTATTGTCTCTATGGCAGCAGTTGACAGCCTGCGCTTTTCATCAGTCAATGTTCCATCGAT
>NZ_DAONKG010000115.1:0-7739 GCF_035406105.1 Methanospirillum sp. | reverse complement strand
AGGAAGCAACCAACGCAACCCAGGAAGCACCAGCCGCAGCAGAACCAGTCAACAAGACTGCGTAAATAAGATCAGGTTTAACATCTGATTCCCCTGGAAACCCGGGGTTTCTTTTTTTTAGTTCAAGAAAAACAGGTAATCCTGTTGGATTGTTCCCAAGGAACAAGAATGCTTACTCGTATTGGATTGATTGAGGTCTCAATCAGACTTTAAACCGCCATCCACAATGGAAGATCTGACCAGGGTATCCGGTGGGCATGCGATACATTCAACCTGTATTGCCGGGTCAATGGTATGAGCAAATACCTCATAATCAATCAGACCAATTTTCTTACATGGAAATAACGGGAGTCCCTTTCTATCCCGTGCTGCCTGGGTTCTGCATGAGTTCATGAATAACTCAAGGACTCCCGGGTCTGGTTTTTGTATCTCATAAGTATTGAGGAGAGAAAAAAGCCTATGGTGCAGGGCTTTTTCCAATGCATCCAGTCCTCCACCAGGCTGAAGATGGAGGCGTGCCATAATCCGTTCCGCTTCAATCCGTGAGAACTCTTTCCAGACGGAAGCATCACATTCTATTGCAACATCAAGTCCGTACCGTTTTTCTATCTCCAAAAACCACAGTCCGTCGATTGCAAGCCAGTTTTTTGCTGCATCAATACGTTCCTTTGTTAACTCTTCAGGGTTGTTCCTCATACAATCAGTCTCCGTTCAAAAAGTCGGATAGCAAGGAATGAAAAAACCATCGTCCCTAGAACAATCCATGAGATATTCAGAATCCAGAACGGGTTCGGCCCTCCGGTCAGAAGTCCCCGGATAAGGGCTACCACATGGGTAAGTGGCAGGAATATAAGGGCAAGACCCTGCACAAACCAGGGGAGCAGACTGAGCGGAAAAAAAGTGCCTGAAAAGAGGAACATGGGGGCAATAAAGAGGGTGGCCGGGTATGATATGGTGTCAATTGAAGGTGATAATGCAGAAAAGCATGCTGCAATTGATGAAAATAATAATCCGGCGAGGAACGAGAGGGGAAGTGCAATAAGTAATCCGACAGGAGATGCGAGATTGAGGAGCAGGAGGATGATACTGATTGAGAGTGCAGAGATGAATCCCCGGGTCGCTCCCCAGAGTATTTCTCCCAGGATGACCTCCTGTATGGTGATTGGGGTTGCAAGGAGGGCATCAAAGGTCTTCTGATAATACATCCGGACATAGGTACCATATGCACATTCAAAGAACGAGGCGTTCATCACTGATGCTGCAAGGATTCCCGGAGCAATAAATCTGACATAGGAAACTCCCTCAATATCTGTAATATATGCACCGATGCCAAACCCGATCGCCCCCAGATAGAGGAGCGGCTCAATGAACGGGGGTATAAGGTTGACCCGGATATTCTTTTGGAATACCAGCGCATTTCGCAGCCATACCCGGACGGTTCCGGTAAAGAAGGTCGCAATATCCTCAAATCCTGGTCCTTTCATTCACGAATCCTCCGGCCGGTCAGAAGTAAAAAGACATCTTCAAGCGTTCCGGGCCGGGTGATTACCCTGATTCCCTGAAACCGCTCCATTATCATATCTGCTATCTCACGGGGTTTTTGTGTCCGGATCTGTATGGTATCCCCCCCTGAATCATATGGAATCCCAGCTGATTCAAGAAACACGGTAACTTCACGTATATTATCAGTCTCGACAATGTCCATTCCAATATGAGTTCTGATAAGTTCCTGGGGAGATCCTTCAACCAGTATCTTCCCATGATCCATGATCACAAGCCGGTCACAAAGACGGGCAGCTTCATCAAGATAGTGCGTGGTGAGAACGATGGTATGCCCCTCTGCACGCAATTTCAGAAGTTTTTCCCAGATATGATGGCGGGCCTGGGGGTCCAGTCCGATGGTTGGCTCATCAAGTATGAGCAGCTCCGGCCGGTTCATGAGAGCCCGTGCAAGGAGAAGCCTTCGTTTCATTCCTCCGGATAACTTCTCGATGATGGTGTCCATTTTTGCTTCAAGTTCAAAAAACTCAAGAAGCTGTCTGGCACGTAAAGCCGCATCATCAGGAGTCACATCAAAAAACCGTGCATACATCGCAAGATTATCAAACACCGAGAGATCGGTATCCAGATTTGTCTCCTGGGGGACAACTCCTATTCTTTTCCGGATACTTCTTCCTGATGACTCCGGGTCTTCTCCAAATATTTTTAATTCACCACCTGACCTGGGTGAGACACACTGGACCATCTTCATAGTCGTCGTTTTTCCGGCTCCGTTGGGTCCGAGAAATCCGAAGAGCTCACCTTCTGAAACGGAGAATGTGATTGAGTCAACAGCGGTCAGTTCTCCATATCGTTTTATGAGGTCCCGGGCTTCAATCACATCTGGTTTCATATCATGGGCTCATGTAATGTATCATCAGAAACCATCCAATCAGAAATCCACATATCGCACCACCGTTCAGGGGTGGAAGGCCTGCCTGGGGTCTGCCTGAATGAACAGCATAGAGAAGGATTCCAAGGCCAGCAAGGGATCCACAGAGTGCCCCGATTGCCGGAAGGCTCAGCATTCCTATCCCACCTCCCGGAACAAATACAGCAGCTGAAGTTACCAGGATTGACGGCATGATGAGGTCTCCAAGACCCATCAGATATGCTGCACGATTATGGGCAGGCCGCTCGTCACCGGATTCATCCGGCTGAATGCTGCCGCCAACTCCGTCACGAATAAATGAATACCCTTCCTTTTTTGGTACAACCACCATAATCGGCATTCTGCCTTCTATGACCCCCTGAGCCAGGGTAAGCATATGTTTTGTCTTATACACTGATAGTGCATCATACACCGAGAGGAGAAATAAGAGCAGGATTACCGGAATTGGTTCAAGTGAGATACCAAACATGGAAGCAACTCCGGCAGCAAGCAGAACGCCGAGGATATCGACGACATACCATTCTGGATACTTCCATAAGAGAAGTGTTGCAGCAAGGGCACCGATACTTCCCACAAGGAGGGCATAACCGGCTGAAGTGATAAGGCCCAGGAGGCCGGAGAATACATATATGTAGGCTATGAATATTGATATCCGGATAATCCAGTCTAAAATGCGTTTAAACTGATATTTTATCAGCATAAGAAGAAAAGCGGTAAATGCAAGCAACATCACGATAAACCATATCGGGTTTGAGAGTGAATTTGGGTCTTCAAAGACTGCATACCCGCTCGCAGTCATCGGCACTGCGAGGAGAACAGATCCGGTTTCAACAGCAAGGAGCATTACCGGCATTGCAAGGATGGCAAGAACCTCCCGGAATTGTTCCTTCGATCTCATGATAACCAGTACTTACATCATGGGAGAACTACCTATCTGAATATATGGATGATCGGATCCTTCTGGCTGGTATTATCCCGGTGCTTCTCGTCTCGTGCGGGTGTATTCTGATCGGGTATGCATATTCATTTCCGGTTGAAGCGATTATCGGACTTCTCCTGATGACACTTCCCATAATTTTCCTTATGTGGTTCATCCTTGTCAGGATAGAAAATCTTACCGCTGGTGTCAAATATCAGGGCAGAATTATTCATCGTGCAGTCGATGATCAGGCATCTGATCTGAAACGACGATACGAGGAGTCTGTGCGACAGATTATGGATGTACATAGCGAGTTATCAAGACGGGTATACCGGTAGGTCTATCATGGGTGTAGCACTCAGAGACATACTCGCTGATTTTAAACGTCCGGCAACTCCGGAAGATTTGAGAGGTGTTGCGGCAATTGATGCATTCAATGCATTCTATCAGTTCCTCTCCATCATCCGGCAGCCTGACGGCACTCCTCTTATGGATGATGAGGGACGGATTACTTCACATCTCTCCGGCATCTTCTTTCGGACTGCAAATTTTCTTGAGCAGGGGATTTGCCCGGTCTATGTATTTGATGGCCGCCCTCCGGAGATGAAAAGTTCAACGATCCGGGAGAGAAGGGATGTACGTGATGAATCAAAGGAAAAATGGGATCAGGCAAAAAAGGAGGGTGACCTTGCCAGTGCGTTCCGGTATGCCATGTCAAGTTCAGTCGTTGATGCGTACATCATCTCATCTGCACGGACGCTTATTCAATTCATGGGCCTGCCGGTTGTCGATGCCCCATCAGAAGGAGAGGCTCAGGCCGCGTATATGGTACTAAAAGGCGACGCTGATTATGTGGTATCCCAGGATTATGATACCCTCCTCTTCGGGACGCCGGTTCTTGTCAGGAACCTGACCATATCAGGAAAAAGAAGAATTCATGGAAGACAGGTCATGGTTCAACCTGAACGGATAGTCCTTTCAGATGTGCTCAGCTCCCTTGCCATCAGCAGGGAACAACTCATCGAGATTGCCATTCTGACCGGCACAGACTTTCATCCAGGGGTTCGTGGGATCGGCGCGAAGACCGGGCTGAAAAAGATCAGATCCGGGGAATTTGAATCAATAATCAGGGAAAAACTACCGGATTTTGATCCTGAACCGGTCCGGAATTTTTTCATGAATCCTCCGGTTACCGATACCTATTCACTGCAGACCAGACGGATTGATCGGGATGGGATCAAGACATTTCTCTGCGAGGAACACGGATTTTCAAAAGACAGGGTAGAACCTGTTCTTGATAAGATATCCAAAAAGGAGAAGCAGAGAACCCTTGAGAGCTGGTTCTGACCAGATTTCATGGCTTATTTTTATACTTACAGTACATAAAAATACATGATTGTACAAATGGGTGGTTTTTCCGTTCGGATGCAGAGATACCGGTCCATCAGAGGGGTGTCTGTCCTTGTATTATGTGTCTGCGTGTCATGGTTTGTGATCCCTGTTTATGGTGAGGAACCTGGTGAGAACATCACAAATACCTCTGATAATCTCTCTGCTGAATGGACAGTTGATTTTTCGGCTTCTCCGTTTGAAGGATATCCTCCGCTGTGTGTGCAGTTCACGGTTTCAGGCCCGAATGGTGAGTATGTATGGGATTTTGGAGACGGGACAACCTCGTATGTCATGAACCCTGTTCATTGTTATAAGCAGAAAGGGTCCTACTGGGTAAAGCTGAAATACTCCTATGGCACGATTGCCGGTGAAGTTTCAAAGCCTGATTGCGTGAAAGTTGGCGATCCAGAGATGTATGTAGATTATGTTGCTGATCCTACCACCGGTCCGGCCCCGCTTACCACGCAGTTTACGATTATTGGCAGTCCCACACATATCGTCTGGCATTTTGGGGATGGGAGTGATGATACGACAGATCAAAACCCGCGACATCAGTTCAGGGAACCGGGAAATTACAGTCCCACCCTCACGTACTGCATTGCAGGGTCCTGTAACAAGATCTCCAAGTTTAATTATATTGAGGTTGAATCTGGTAATCCTGTGGATTTCATTGCTGAAAGACAGAACGGGACCGCTCCGGTATGTACCCGTTTTACGGTATATGGAGAAGCCGATTCATTCCAATGGGACTTTGGAGATGGCACGTCTTCATATGAAAAGAGTCCGGTCCATTGCTATTCTGAACCTGGGTTATATACCGTCTCCATGACCTATACGATTGACGGGGCCCCTTATACCATCACGAAAAACGGGTATCTGAAGTATGTTCCTGCCGGAACTCCTGACTTTACGGCTACACCGGTCGAAGGGATCGCTCCTTTGTGTGTTGCATACAGTATAATCAATCCGCCTCAGTCATGGGAGTTTAACTTTGGGGACAACAGTACAGCAACTGGTGCACAGGCAACCCATTGTTTTGGATCGAGCGGGAATTATTTTCCATCCCTGACCTATTGTTCTAATAATCTCTGTGATACGGTGGAAGGAAAAGAACCCATCATTGTTCATCAGCCAAGAATTCTAATCAGCCAGGGTGATACTCTGAATGAGTACAGATTCAGTACCGATGCGCCGGAAGGACTCAAGTATACCTGGGATTTTGGAGACGGTACGGGAGCGTCTGGTCCAGCTCCTACCCACCGGTTTGAGACGGAAGGAACATTCCGCGTCTCCCTGGTTGTCACCGGTTCCTGCGGATGTAATGCCATAACGGCCAAGGAACTGAAGATAAAACCAAAAGGAAAACTTGACTTTACGGGTACACCGGTTGCAGGGTGTGCTCCCCACTGTGTGCAGTTTCATGAGCAGTCCCCTGAGATACCCCTCTCCCGTCTCTGGGAGTTTGGAGATGGTGAGACTAGCACTGAGAAAAATCCGTTTCACTGCTACCAATTCCCAGGCCCATACACGGTCAGTCTTACAGACACCTTTCCGAACGGTACTCAAAAGGAGGTAAAGGAGAATTTCATTACCGCCCATGCCGTTCCAAAGCCATCATTCTCCATGTTTCCGCCTCAAGGAAAAGCCCCCCTGACGGTGAAATGTACGGATACCACTCTTGATTATGCTGAGAAACGGTACTGGACCTTTGGTGACGGGACGTCTGGTTCAGACAAGATCATAGAACACCGCTTTGATGAGCCTGGTGACTATAATGTGACATTGACGGTATGGGGGGCCGGAGAATGTTATGGCTCAAAGTCGCAGACGATTCATGTGCTCAGGAAGGAAGACTCTCCCTATGATTTTTCAGGTCTACCCCGGCGTGGTGTTGCTCCCCTCTGCACATCGTATAAGGTGACCGGCCAGATCCAGCAGTCTGAACTTGATTTTGGAGATGGACAGAAGACGAATGAGCGAAATCCGTTCCATTGCTATGATACCGCCGGGATATACTCCCCGGTCCTTCATGCTTGTGATTCGGTTTCAGGGTGTGAAGATATCAAAAAACCTGCATATGTTGTTGCAGTCTCCCCATACTACCTGAATATCACTCTTCTTCGGGGGTGGAATCTGGTGTCGGTTCCGGTAACCCTTGAGCCTGGATTTGATACGATGGACATTCTCTCTGATGTGGATACTGCCGGGCACTCGGTTTTTTCATGGAACAGTTCGTCAGGAACATGGATGAGGCCATCGCGATCAGATCCACTCTCTCCCCTCTCTGCATTCTTTATCTATTCGCCAGATGTGGTGCAGGTTCCGATACGAATCTCCAGCGATGCTCCTGCTTATAATCTGACCAGGAATCTTGATGCCGGCTGGAATCTTGTCAGCTTTGCAGATATTATGATGGTATCCGCCGATGAGGCGTTTCGTTCAGTTGAAGAGTTCTGGAGCTATGTCATCGGATATGATGCAGAGAAACAGCGGTATGACAGTCCGGTCACCAATGGAATCGAGAGCAGCACGGTATCACTCGATCCCCGGCTGGGATACTGGATTTATATGAATACAAGTGCCCAGATGGTTGGAAAACAGTTATAACTGTCTCCACACATGCATGAACCGTTGTGCTGCGGTTATATGGCCGAAGATGCCGAAGATGGCCACGCGGGCGGCGGCCTTCTCGGCAGTCTCTCCGGTGGTGGCGGCATCCTTGGCGATTGCCCGGAGCGCCACGTCGAGCTTGGTCATGTTGCCGCTGGCATCTGTGGCCGAGGCACCCAGTCTGTCGAGGAACTTCGATGCCTTCTCATCGCCTTCAAATGCAGCTTCAATCTTCCCCTGCAATGAGGCGAGCGCGATGTCCAGCGAGAAGATGGGCTGCCCGGCTCGGGTGAAGCCGAGCGTGAAAGCTGCAATATTCTCACGGCTGAGATCAACCGCCTGCGCGAGTTGGCGCTGGTTCTTGGCGAACTCCAGCGCGTTGTCCAC
>NZ_DAONKG010000114.1:0-7769 GCF_035406105.1 Methanospirillum sp. | reverse complement strand
TAACAATTTTTTGAATGGTGTTACTCCGTATAATGCACAATGGCAAATCACAAAAATTGGAATTTCAGAGTATATTCAGAGACCAAAATATGCGCTTTAATTTTTTTTGGAGGTTAACCTGCGTAACTCCTATCAGTTTAAAAACCATACTTACCAGAAAGCACTCCCCGGTTTATCCCATATCCTGATTATCAGAGAGACCGTACCTCTATCTATGAGTCAGTCAAACCCATCTTGGAGGGCTATCAAAACAAATTTAGCCGGAATGGATGCAAATTCCCTCATATCTCTCATTCATGATCTCTATGCTCTGAATAAGGAGAACAAAGAGTATTTGCAGGGAAGAGTCGGGGGAGAAGCAGCATATGCCAGTCTTCGTGAGAATGCGGCCAAAAAGATCAGACATGAGTTCTTTCCAGAACGGGGATTTGGAAAAGCCAGAATTGCCCCGGTTAAAAAGGCTATTCAGGGTTATAAGAAAGCGACCGGAGACCCCATAGGAACTGCTGAACTGACACTCCAGTTTATCGAACAGTTTGTGAAATTATGTGCCGAATATGGGGGCCATGAAGAATCAAAATTAGATTCACTCAGTGTTGCGATGAGTGAATTGTTGAAAATTCTTGAGACCTGCCCTGCAATAATTGAGGATTTGAATATTGAAGAGCGGCTTGCAGCTGCAAAGAAAGATGCCTCCTATTTTGGATATGGTATCGAAGATGAAATCTCATATCTTATCGATGATATCAAAGCTCTTGAATAGAGAATAGCCAGGGATCGGACATTCCTGAACGGATAGAATATACATCGTTTTGATCCATAAGGGAAATAAATAGGTTTGGAGCAGTTACATCTTCTAATTAAGAGATAACGAAATGGCGGATATAATTTCTTCAATCATAATAATCTCCCGATTATATCAATATTTCAATTCCTTCTGGTAGATAAGTTTTTATTGTGCCTTAAATAACGTCTTAGAATATCGAAATGGAAAAAAGATTGTTCCAGGTGCACACTTAATGCACTTCATTGTAATAAGCAAACTTTTTGATTTATATCAGAATGATTCGCATTATTCTACAATTTAAAAAAAATTATTCAGATTCAAATTTGGCACTCATATCAAAAGGATTCAAAAGAAATAATCCTTCAATTCCATCAAAATCCTTAATATTTCGAGTTACAAGAGTAGCATTAAGAAAAATTGCTGATGCCGCAATTACTGCATCAGGTAGTTTTATTGCTTTTTTTTGACGGATGTTTATTGCAATATCGGAAATGGGATCCGACAATGAAATAATATCTGCTTCCAAAAGCAGATTTCGGGCCATTGCCAATCCATCGGGAGTACCATTTCTCCATCCAAGTAATTCAATCTTCGAGATTATTGATACCAAAAAAGATTGATTGCAGATTTCTCAAACAATTGAATATGTCCGTTCAGGTAAATCTCCCGCAAGAATATGAATAAGAATATTAGAATCTATCAGATATTGAGTCATTCCTGTCCCATTCATCACGGAGAGATGCTGCCAGTTTATCTGGATCTGGGATGAACTCACGATAAACCCCATAATACTGTGAGATATCACATCTTGATTGCTTATTATAGGGCGTCAGAACCTTTTCCCTTATATCTATCGGGACAATAACGGCTGTTTTATGCCCTGTAAAATCATATACAAATTGGATATTTTCAATCATGCGATCTAACTGCCCATAATATATTCACCTAGTTCCCCATATTTCCATCAGTCGTTTTAGAATTTTTACCTGTAATTATATACCACCTCATTGACTTAAAATGAAACAATTCCTCCCAAATTTTAATGCCCGCATGTTTTCTTACTGGATATTACCATTTCATATTCTTCATGGGCTCCTGACAAACCATGATCTAATTCAAACAACCCCTCACTTATTTTATCTTATCACAAATAACGCAGCCTTCTTCTTTGGCCAGTCCCGGATCATCCCTCTCACCTGGCTCGTCAGGACCACATACTCTTCACCCGATGCCCCGGTCAGAATAACCCGGTTTCCTGACTCTGACATTACAAGACCCTCCGGAGCAATCCCACCAAACAGGAGAAGAATATCGGTAACCGGTATCACTCGTATCTCTCCGGTCCCGTCCAGCATCATCCGGATCGTATCATTATCTCCGGGGATGAGCCGTCCGACCTTCTCGTACCTGACCAGGGGCGTCTCTTTGACGGAAGTGACGGTAAACCCCATTATACCGTCCCTCCTGCATTATTCCGGTTACTGAACCGTTCACGATGATAACACCGCTCACACAGGCCGATCTTTGTCTCCTCATCAAACCAGGTAACCGGGTGCAGATGACAGAGATGACATCGGCCCAGGGATCGGTCGGTCTGTTTCATCGATTGGAGAGGCAGAACTCCAGGAAGTGCCCGGTATGTCATAACCTCCCGTGATACTGCTGCACTGTAGCACCGCTCACAGATCATCCGTCTCTTCTGCCCGGGTGGATTCTTTCCTCCTCCCTTCTCCCGGTATGTCACCCCTTTCCTGCCACAACAGTCACAGATCTGATCTGGTATTCTCTCAGCCAGGAAGAACACATCCGGATGAATATCCGTAAGATCAAATTTCTTTCCCTGCTTTCCTTCATCACTGAGAACGGGATCTGATCTGTGCATACGGTACATGCCTGTGCATGTGGTGTGCAGACGATCATGCACAGATGAATCGGGAGGTATATCCTCTATTTCCTGTACATCCTGAGAAATAATAGACTTAGGAGGAGTGTGTGCAGATTTTTCTGGTATGTATAAGACATTATTCTCTTGGTTCGTTACGGTACTTGCACGTTCAGAAGTCTGCACACCAGAAGACGAATTAGCATTTTCACCCGTTAATTCTGAAATAAACTCCCCATTATCTTCTGAATTGGTGCAGTCAGTTCTGCACAGTGCCTGCACAGGTCTGCACACATGCACAGAACCATCAGGATCATCACCCGGACCAGTATCAGAATTATTCTCATCTGATTCATCCAGCCAGCATGAAACACCGGCAGACCAGAACTCATCCATCTCATAATCCCAGGTATAGATTCGTCCCCGCTGATATCCGCCGTCTTCCATCTTTTCTGACCGTTCATAATAGGAAAGCGGGGGACATTTTTCTAGCAGCCCGATATGATCATCCAGTTGCGGGTTTCCGGCAACCAGTCGTGAAATCGTTGACCGGGATCGACGGATGAGCTTTTGTAGTTCTTTCACGGTGAACTCTGTTTTTCCGGAGGCACGGATGGCATCAACCAGCATCTGTTCGGTGCTGGTCAATTTTGTCATCTGAGCACCACGTACTCCATTCAGCTGAAGATAGATCTCCCGTGCCATTTCAAAATCCTGTTTCTCTGCCAGGATCTCTATCATACCACCGATATCGACCCGCTCCCGCTGGTATTGGTGCAGGAGGGCTATGGATCTGACGAGATCGAGGAGCATGGTAGAGTTCCGCCGGTTTTGCGAGTTCGTGAACCGGATACTTCTGGCAAAAGGGATTCTGACCGATACCGATGCAAGGTGATGCCAGAGAGCCCGGCAGATTCTCAATACCCGGTGTCGCGTCAAGGATTGCAGCATCCCTGGCCAGTTTGTCATGATCGGTGTAGTATCCATAGTGGGTTCTCTCTCCTAGGGCACGGAGCTCGACAACCGATCCTTTTTGGAAGAGGAGGGTGAGGGCCTCTCGGATCTGGTCTTCCGGACTCATTGCTCCTCCTCCGACTCTGTTTTTGGTTGTTCCTGCTCAGGTTTGACTTTCCAGACAAAGGAGGAAGGGTGTACTCCCTCGGTTGTACTCCAGCAGGAGAACATCTCATTCATGGCAAGGGTGATGATCCGTCGCCGTCCGATTCTGCTCCGGCCTGATAGTCCGGGGTACTGGTCAGGATGGTCTTCTATCTCGTCTTCTATCCGCTGCCGTGAGATGAGGGTGTCTCCTGACCGGAGAGCGGAAAGGGCAGCTCTTCTGATTTCGGGCTGATGCCTGGCTTTCATACCTGAGCCTCCCTGATGGCTATTGCTCCGCCGGGGAGGATGGAATACCTGGACTTCCCAGCTGGATGATAGAGCCAGAGTTCAGGTATTCCTGGGACCATCCGGTCAAGGACAAGGCTGGAGGTCTTTGTTACCTCGGTATGGCAGGTCCTGATA
The DNA here is from genome assembly GCF_035406105.1 of Methanospirillum sp. Taxonomy (GTDB): domain Archaea; phylum Halobacteriota; class Methanomicrobia; order Methanomicrobiales; family Methanospirillaceae; genus Methanospirillum. The sequence goes on along the minus strand of NZ_DAONKG010000114.1, from coordinate 3,576 downwards.
TCCGGAGTCCTGGCTGTTCGAATGATGAGTGAAAGGACATGTTCCCGGTTCCAGGCAATGAGATCAAAGGTTCGATCTCTGCCACAACACCGGTCAATCAGGTATCCCTGTGATCTGAGTTCGCTGATGGCAAACCATATGGCGCAGCGTCGTGCTTTTGTTTCAGACGACATGGCAGCCACCGGTTTTTCCTGGGGGAAATGATAATAATCGTACAAATCTATAGCTTAGAACTGCCCCTGCCCGTATCGTCGTGCCTGCAAGCTGGATGATTGAGCGGGGGTATTCTTTTTTGAATCGTTTTCGTAGTCGCATGGTTTGCTCCGTAATCGTATTCTTGTTTTTATGTGGCTTTCCGGATGGAATACATGGGTACAGTTCTGCCCGGTTATCAGGGTTTTTTGACGAGAGATAGAATTGGCTGTTTGTGTTGTCATTTGTGAATCCCTGAATTATTCCGGGTTCTCTGAGAGGGTTTGCACGTACTGATACATCCTGTTTTGCATCACGGCCTTACGATACCGGGTGCAGCAGGAGAGGTATCCAGAAGAATACCCGGAGGAGGAGGATGCTCCCCTGGGTTGGCAACAGTGGAGCATTATTTATCGAGGATAATCAATCCTCCCATCATGGTTACATGAGGGGGTATTTGAACTTCAGGTAAACAGGGTGAAAGTGAAAACGGGGGGTTGAACGGAGTGAGGTGTGCGGGGGATCCAGGTGATTGGGGAGTGAATTGAGGGGGATTTCACTTTCGCGAAATGGGTTTTGATATGTATGTATTGTGGACATGGGTTTGGGAATCATGAGGATGTACGTGTAATACCGGGTGACAGGGTGCGGGCACGAGTATACCCTGAATATATGTCGCATCAGGGGAAATATCCAGTCATTTTCATTAGTTTAAAGGATCTGAAACGGGATTCGTATGATCACTTTATCAAGGCAGTAAAAGCGGAGATCGGGAGACTATACAGAGAATATTTGCCGATTAGCAAATCCTTACCTGAAGCAAGCAGAGACCGGTACCTTCGTATATGCCGGGAGGAGTCACCAGAACATGAACTCTATAACAGCCTCAAAGAACTCATCTCCCATTGTTACTCTTTTTTTTAAAAAGCCGGTCATCGTCCTCATAGATGAGTATGACTCCCCCATGATAGAAGCCTTTTCCAAGGGATACTATAATGAAATGGCGGATTTCATGCGATCATGGCTTGGAGCATGATGAAAACCGGAGCAGGGTCAGGTACTCTACCATGCGGTCATCACCGGGATTCTCCGGATAGCCAAAGAGTCCATCTTTTCTGATCTCAACAATCTGGATGTCGCAAGCCCGCTTATGATCGGCCCCTATGCAGATACATTCGGGTTTACCGAGCAGGAAGTTTCCAGCATCCTGACCGCATTTCAGGTGGAGGATCATGCCGATATCATCAGGGACTGGTATAACGGGTATTCATTCGGTGGTCACACCATATACAACCCCTGGTCTCTCATCAGTTATATTCAGGCAATTCCAAACCCACCATCTCCGAAATGGCTGAATACTTCTTCGAACGCTCTCGTATATGAGGAACTCGGTTCAGGCGGGCTGGAAATAAAACGTGATCTTGAGGTGTTGCTTTCCGGGGAAGAACTCAGATATCCTCTCAGTGAAAATATCACCTTTGGAGATATCGGGAAAAATCCGGTGAATATCTGGAGTTTACTCTATTATTCCGGATATCTGAAGGCAGATGACCCGAAATTTGCAGAATATGATCCAAATCTTTTAACGTATTCTCTTTCTATTCCAAACCAGGAGAATTTTGTCGCAAAGTCAACCATAAAATCAGCCGAACGGATTCTCGCAACTCCGTTCGCAAGCAAAGCAGCACTAAACACCATCATCGGGAGCATCCTTGCCGATAACCCCTGGGGATGTACGCCGTACCTCTCCGGAGGAGAAAACCTCCCGGCAGTCCAGAAGAGTGCAGAAAACTACACCGGGACCGTCATATACGAAAACAACGACGGGAAACGGGTGGGCCGCATCAGTATCCGGGCACCGTCATCCGGAGCATTTGACACAACCATTGCAAATATCCTTGCAAATGAGGCTCTTGAAACAGCCTTCGGAGGTGTTGCTTCCCATGACCGTTCAGAGGATGGATTTAGTGTCACTCTCAAGTGCCATGCAGCATCCGGAGAACTCTATAATATCGCCTTTAAGCGGGAGAAGGTAACAGTCTCGAGTTTTGAGGCGGACAGCATCCTTACCCACCATTGAGACATGGGCAGATACGGTGCCGGCACTGGCATAATCCCCCCATTATTGTGTGGTGATGACATGAACCGGGGATGTGCGATTGGATGTATTCTGCTGCTCATAGTCGGGTCCGTGGGTGCAGACTCGATACCTATTCCACCTATACGTTATGGGAACACGGAATAGATCTCTTCTCTGCTCTTCACTCTGGCAAAAATAATTGTTTCATTTTCAATCACAAACCCTACCCGGTACTTTCCGACCCTCATTCGGTAATGATCCGGGTTTCCTTTGATAGGATAGATGTCTAGCCGACAATCACTCAATCTATCGGCATGAGGAATATCCTCAAACAATATTTTTATTATACGGTTTTTATAGTCATTCGGAAGTTGTGAAATATCTTTCAGACACTGTTATCGGTATTTGCATGGGATCATTATCAGGAACTTCCTTCAAGAGACTGAAGATATTGTAAGGCTTCATTCCGTTCCAAAACTTCTGATGATTCCGCTTCCTGCATGAAATGAAGTAAACCATAATCTTCAATAATGGCCTCAATTTTTTTGAAGGTGTCAATATCAATAATTACTGCGGTAACTTCCCCGGACTCTGACATGACAGATTGGTGTTTAATTTCAAGCATTCTTCTCACAGATATATTGATTTGAATTCTCAAAAAGATAATGACAAAGTATCTCTTAAGGTTTCGATGGAATGAAACACGAGGGGAAATAATATATCGCCAGGAATGTCCTGCCTCATCGAAAGGCCGGTACCGAATGAGAATGGGATTACCGACTTATCGACATTCTTGTCATGAATACACGACAGAGTTCCGAACTCATTATATTCCATGGATATTTTCATCCCAGCGTTCAACAAACCCGCCCATACCTGATTCAGACCATCCTATTCCCAATTCCCCCCTCCTTTTTTTAACCACCTCTATCCTGACATCGACCTTGTATGGTCACACCCGTGACAGGAGAAAAAAATGGCAGATTTTGTCGCAAAGTCAACCATAAAATCAGCCGAACGGATTCTCGCAACTCCGTTCGCAAGCAAAGCAGCACTAAACACCATCATCGGGAGCATCCTTGCCGATAACCCCTGGGGATGTACGCCGTACCTCTCCGGAGGAGAAAACCTCCCGGCAGTCCAGAAGAGTGCAGAAAACTACACCGGGACCGTCATATACGAAAACAACGACGGGAAACGGGTGGGCCGCATCAGTATCCGGGCACCGTCATCCGGAGCATTTGACACAACCATTGCAAATATCCTTGCAAATGAGGCTCTTGAAACAGCCTTCGGAGGTGTTG
>NZ_DAONKG010000113.1:0-7908 GCF_035406105.1 Methanospirillum sp. | reverse complement strand
CGACATGCTTGATGCATACATCGGACCAATCAATGTTTCTGCTGAATATATAGACAGAATCAGTAAGGGAGACATTCCGCCAAAGATCACAGAGGAATACAAAGGAGACTTCAACGAGATTAAAAATAACCTCAATGCTCTCATTGATGTTGTCCATATGAGAAATGATGACATCAAGATGCTCATTGATGCTGCACTCCAGGGGAAACTCGATGTCAGGGCTGATCATACACGGTATCCGGGCGAGAACGGACGGATGATCAAAGGCATCAACGACATGCTTGATGCATACATCGGACCAATCAATGTTTCTGCTGAATATATAGACCGGATAAGTAAAGGAGATACACCACCGAAGATCACCGAGGAATACAAAGGAGACTTCAATGAGATCAAAAATAACCTCAATGCACTTATTGATGTTATTCAGATGAGAGGAGCTGATATTCAGCTCCTCACCAAAGCCGGTATGGAAGGAAGACTCGATGTCAGGGCAGACCCTTCAAAATACTCCGGATATCATGGTAACATGATCAAGAGTATCAATAATATGCTTGATACGTACATCGGTCCGTTAAATCTAGCGGCAGAATATATTGACCGGATAAGTAAGGGTGATCTCCCTCCCCGGATTACGGAAGAATATCATGGTGACTTTAATGAACTTAAAAATAACCTGAATCAGTGTATTGATGCAATCAGTCTTCTCATACATGATGTGAACCGGTTATCAGAAGCTGCAACTGCCGGTGATCTTCATACCCGTGCTGATGTGAACCAACACCAGGGCTCATATGCAACACTGGTCAAGGGAATAAATGAAACCCTTGACGCGGTGGTAGAACCCATTGAAGAAGCGATGAGGGTTGCAAAAGAGTATGCCCAGTGCAATCTTGCAACGTCTTTTGATCCCAGGATACAGGTAAAAGGTGAATTTGCTGATTTCAAGAATTCACTTGATACCATTGGATCTGATATATCAAAGACGATTGAAAGTCTCCACCAGGAGATAGAATCACTGGTAAAACACTCGAGTAATGCCCAGTACGGTGTCGAAGATGTCAGCAGAGGTGCACGCGAGATTGCACAGAATGCTGAAGAAACATCAATGAATGCTTCAAAGGCTGAAGAAGGAATTGATCAGGTGCTCCGTGCAATGGCGGATCTTACCGTAATGGTCAGTGACATCTCAGCAAATGCCGATGCTGTAGCCAGACTGAGTGAAGATGCAAATGCACTTGCAAAGAAAGGGACAGAGTTCGCAGGTGCAGCTGATAAGGGCATGGAAAGTATCACACGATCGTCATCAGAAGTTGAACAGATTATCGGAGCAATCAGAAGTGAGATGGATCAGATTCGGAAAATTGTAAATATCATCACAGATCTTGCAAACCAGACCAACCTTCTTGCATTGAATGCTGCAATTGAAGCTGCCCGTGCCGGAGAAGCGGGAAGAGGATTTGCAGTTGTTGCTTCTGAAGTGAAAGCACTTGCCCAGGAATCGCGTACATCAGCGGAATCAATTGCTGATATGATAATGGGCCTTGAGCGGAAATCAGATAGTGCAGCTCATGCCATAGAAGCAGCAGGCAAAGCGGTTGGTGAAGGAAACAGAGCATTGACAGACACCCTTAATGTGTTCACAGAACTTACCAGGGCAGTTGATGATATAAATCAGAAGATGCTTACTATCGCCCAGGCTACCGAACAACAAGCTGCCTCTTTTGAAGAGATTACTGCAAGTGCAAATGAGATGAGCACGCTTGTCAAGCGGACTGCAGATGATGCAACGCAGTCATCAGCAACGAGTGAGGAAGCTCTTGCTGTAGTATCTCAGATTAACGGGATTATCAATCTGATTAATGAAGCCGTCGCGAATATGAGAAAAGAAATGGAAGTCTTTAATTTAAGAAAAACTTCCTGATTTTATTTTAATGACAATATAAAATTATGTATCGCTTCAGGTGATAAGACCTGATCAATATTGGTGGCCTTAAAAGCTGCTTCCGGCATGCTACTGATTGTACAGGTATCAGGATCCTGAATAAACACCTGTGCCCCAATCTTCTTCATATAAGCAAGGCCCTGCGCACCATCACACCCCATCCCTGAAAGAATGATCCCATAAAATGCATGTCTTGGATCAGATCGGAGAGACGTCATCGTCACATCAACAGAAGGTCGGACAAAATTTACTTTTTCTGATTTTTCAAGGATGATTGTTTCATTATTTTTAAGAACAAGATGATGATCTCCCGGTGCCACATAGAGTGAGCCATGAACGATGACCTCTCCACCTTTTGGCACAATGACATTCATCGTAGTGAGCTGGGACAATCTCTTGGCAAATCGTGATGTTGTTGATTCGGGCATATGCTGCACAATAATTATCGCCAGTGGTAAAACGGGTATACCATTAAAAATATCAAATATTATCCGTGGACCACCGGTTGAAGAACCAATAATGAGAATGTTCATTGCATGTCCCGCATTACTCGAGCATGGTTATATAATCATTAACCAGCGCGATAAGATTTTCAGGTTCAAATGGTTTGGTAATATAATCAAAAACATATTCTTTCAGATGATCAAGCGAGGTGTCTGGGACATCTTTTGCTGTAAACATAGAAATAATAAGATCATGCATCAGATCCCGGTTTACAATCTCCTGGATTGTTTCCCATCCATCAAGACCAGGCATCATGATGTCCATTAATATGACCCCTTTAAAACCTTTCTCTAAATAATTCAGACATTCCTGCCCGGAGTGGGCAAGTAAAACTGGAAACGGGCGCTTTTTAAATAATGAATGAACTGTAAACAGAATATCCTCATCATCATCCACAACCATAAGTCCGGAAACTGGATGACTCCTTTCAGGATCAGATATTGGATCCATATGAAAAGGATATTGTGGTTCAGACTATATTATTTCTGCCGTATAACATGCAATGAGCAACCTGTAATGAAACGAACATGTTCAAAGCAATATTGAGGATACATTATAAGACCTGGAATAATCTCACCATTTCCTATTCATTATATAGAGATAATTTATCAGTCTTATTGTAACATACTAACACGTACTGAATCTGATATTCATGAATTTTAAAAAACCGTTCTCAAACTATCATCCTGGAAAAAAAACAGGATCACTCAAGAAAAAATCATTGCCAAAAAGATCAAAAACAGGACAAAAAACGATAAAACCATTAAAAATACCTTCCCGTCTGGAAAGGTTAATCGAATCATACATTAAAGATAAAACTGGTAAATCCCCGGATAACCCATTGACTCTTGAGCGTATCAGGCATTCAATTCTTGCACAAAAAGCAGGATACTGGAACAATGTCCCTCATGCAAAGTATGGAAGAGGATATGATATTTTTGCATACCTGGCTTATCAGGCCCCTGGATACATCATTCAATTTCATCATATCATAAAAAACCTTGATAGAACCGGATTACTTACCGATGATGTAAAGGTCCTTGATCTGGGTTCTGGTCCGGGGGTTGTTCCGCTTGCACTTATCTGGTTTATGAAAGAGAGAAAAAAAGGAACTCTGACTATTGATGCCTTAGAGCAATCAGAAGAGTTTATTGAGGCATTTAAATATCTTGTACCGAGATTTGCATCAGATTCACCAGTTACAGTACATCAGATTCAACAAGCGGATATCAGAACGTGGAATATTCAAAAGCCTTCCTCGTATTCAATGATTACCTGTCAGAATGTACTTGCAGAGCTCTCCGGACAAAGTAGGAGCGAAAAAATTGAGATTCTGATGAAGTATTCATCATTGCTATCAGATGATGGACTTTTTATTCTTGTTGAACCCGCAGAGCTCAGACATTCGACTGAATTGAGGGTCCTCCAAAGAGAACTTGAAAAGGCTGGTTTATATGTTTATGGTCCTTGCACATATCTGCATTCAGGAACTTGCAATCCTTCTGAATGCTGGTCCTTTGCAGAACTTCCCCGGATGCAGCCAACAAAACTCATGTCTATGATCAGCGACGTTCAGAACGGATACCGGTTTATGAATACCGATATTAAATTCACCTACAGTATTCTTACAAAAAAATTACGAAAACCAGTAGTGCCTGACGCGTTTATACGTGGCACGATTCCTCTCAGTAATCTGGATGAATATATTGGTAATATGGTGACTATAGTCGGTGCAAAAATGTCCATGGATATTGGAAACCAGGAATTTGCAGTATATCTTATATGTGACGGGTCAGGAGGAGCCAGAGTTTATCTTATCATCCCCCGATCTCTTCATAATGAGGATATAAAATCATTTCGAAATGCCGATTATGGAGATATTGTCAAAATTTCAAACGTCAGGGTCAGATGGAACCAGAAAAAAGGAGACATAAACCTTATTGCCGGGTCACGAACACACGTCTCTGCAATGCATAAATAGATAACCGGTTAATTGTTAATGGGTAGTAGAAACAAGTGTTCCTTATTAGGGTGATCGATGTCAGATGAAGATCCCATAAAAATACTGCAGGTACGCTTTGCAAAAGGGGAGATAACGGAAGAGCAGTATGAGAAGATGCTCTCTTTTCTTATTCGGGACGTTTCATCATTTAAAAAACCAGATCCAAAGGAGCCGCAGGATATCGGAGATGCTTCTGTTCAGCAGGTTCCTATTCAGGTAGAAGAAACCATTGTGCCATCAGAGCTGGCATCTGATGACGAGACTGAAGAGATTGCTGATATCGAGCCAGAAGCAATCCTTTCTGAACCTGAACGAACCACAGTAAAGGAAATTGCGACTGCTATTGCAAATGCGGAAGGGCCGGTATCTTCTGAAACCGAACCACTGGCTAAGGAAGTGACCGGGGAAACAGATTCACAGGAAACCGAAGAAATACCTCCAGCTGAAGAGGATTTTGCAGCAGGCACCGTTCTTGACACATCCATATCAGATGAGCAGATTGAAGCAATAGAGATATCAGAAGAGCTCCCTGAAGAAGGTACCGATAAAAAGGAGAGTACTGAAAGATTTTTATCCCAGGAAGATCTCGGGAATGTCTGTTATGTCACCGCCGTCAATCTTGTTCAGGCAGGAGAATTTGAAAAAGCATATCCTTTTATTGAAAAGTCTTTGACAATTCAGCCAGACCTTACCTTATCATGGCTCTATAAGGGATTTATCCATCATAACCGAAAAGAGTACGAAGAAGCCATTTCCTGCTTTGATAAAGTCATCAGTAAGGATCCGTTTCAGATCAGGGCATGGCTGTTTAAGGGGTACAGTCTCTTTCATCTTCACCAGGATGACAAAGCACTTGAATGTTTTGACCGTGTTATCAAAGAAGATAAAAAACAACTCCGTGCACTGATATATAAAGGCTATTGCCTGAAAAACCTGAAACGGTATAAAGAGGCCGGCAATGCCTTTGAAACAGCGATCCAGCTCAGTCCAAAAGACCTCAACCTCCATCTGAACAGGGGCATATGTCTTTTTGAGGACAAACAGTTTTATGAAGCTCTCAATGCCTTTGATAAAGTCCTTGAACTTGATAAACGTAATTTATCTGCATGGCTCTATAAAATTCGCAGTCTCATCAGAATGGAACGTATTCAGGAAGCATTTCAAAGTTCAGGGAAGCTTCTGGAGATTCAGCCCCGTGAAGTAAGTGTGTGGCTGGCACGGGCAGATCTGCTTCTGAAGATGAAAAAGGTTGAAGAAGCCCTTGAAGCCACAAAAAAAAGTCTGCTTCTTGACAAATGGAACCCGGATACCTGGAGTCTGCGGGGACTATGTTTCTATAAACTGGGAAAATTTAATGAAGCATTGCAATGCTATGACAACGCCTTAAAGATAAATCCCAAACACCTGGATGCAATGAAAAACAGGGCAATGTGCCTGCATAAACTAAAACGTCATAGTGATGCCCTTGAATATTATGAGCATGCTATTGCTATAAATCCCCATAACATTGAGGCATGGTTTAACCGTGGTCTTATTCTTCATAAAGCGAAGAATTTTGAGGAGGCACTGCACTCATATGAAAAAGTCATTGCAATGGATAAATTCCATGCAAAAGCTTACTTTAATAAAGGGCTGATACACCGACAGCTCGAACAATATTTTGAGGCTTTGCAGGCATTTTCAACGGCGACGAGCATTGATCCTTCATTTGCTTCTGCCTGGTATCATATGGGTCTGATTTACACTGACCTTGTCAGGCATAAAGAAGCATTGCAATGTTATGACAAGACCCTGAAATTAAACCCGAAACATGTCGGAGCTCTTCTGAACAAAGGGGTAATCCTTGAGGATGCAGGCCTCAAAAGAGAAGCATTTATGTGCTTTCAGAGAGCCGCGACCCTTGATACAAAAATTGCAGCTTCCATGAAAGGAAGACTTGTTCATTAATCAGGTTCCGTGATCCCAGCTTCCCAAATATTCTTCCTGTTCTTTTGACAATATGTCAATGGAAAGATTCAGGGATGCAAGTTTATATGATGCAACCATCCGATCTATCTCATCTGGAACCTGATGAACATCCGGTTTCAGGTCTTTATGATGCAGGGCGATATATTCAGTGCTGAGCGCCTGCAGGGCAAACGAGAGATCCATTACTTCAATCGGATGGCCCATCCCTTTCGGAACCGCAAGATTAACAAGACGCCCTTCTGCAAGTAAGTGGATAACCTTTCCATTCATGTGGTAGGAATGAATACCTTCCCGCTCTTCTATGGTGTCTGCATTGGAAGAGAGCCAGATACCATCTATCTCAATATTGAAATGTCCGGCGTTTGAAAGAATGACCCCTGATTTCATAGCAGCCATATGCGTACCGGTGATAACGTCACGGTTACCGGTGGTGGTAATAAAGATATCACCTATTGGTGCAGCCTCCTGCATGGACATGACATGAAATCCTTCCATGTGAGCTTCAAGTGCCCGCCGTGGATCTATCTCGGTTACAATAACCTTTGCACCAAGTGCAGAGGCTTTTCGTGCAAGACCTCTTCCACAAAAACCAAATCCGGCAATGACGATCCATTTTCCTGCAATCAGAGAATTCGTCGTTGCCATGATTGCGGTAAGAGCACTCTCTCCGGTCCCATGTACATTATCAAAGTAATGTTTCATCGGGGTATCATTGACGGCAATAACAGGGAAGAGTAATTTGCCTTCTGCTGCCATAGCCCGGAGGCGATGAATACCCGTGGTTGTCTCTTCGCATCCGCCGATAACACCTGGGAGAACATCCTGTCGTACAGTATGCAGACGGTGGATCAGATCCATGCCGTCATCTATGGTGATGACTGGTTTTGCATCAAGAACCGCGTCTATAGCTTTATAGTATTCATCTACCGTGCACCCACGTTTTGCATAACAAAATACATTCGGAACTCTGCCCAGTGCAGTCGCAACATCATCCTGGGTTGAAAGGGGATTACAACCGGTGATATGGACAACAGCTCCTCCATCTGCGAGTGTACGGACAAGATTTGCAGTTTTCGCCTCAACGTGCAGGGCCATTCCTATTACTTTCCCGGCAAAGGGTTTTTCCTTTTTAAATCGTTCCGAAATGGCACTTAAGACAGGCATATACTGTCGTGCCCATTCAATCTTTAAATCACCAGAATCCATGGGTTTCCTCGTAACATTGAAAGTATCATCAAATATTTTCCATAAGTGTTTCTCCGGTGATGATATATCATATTGCCATAATTTTCTTCTAGAAGAGCAGACAAGAAAATAGAAGGATGACACTGACCCGGAGGATTATCCCCTGTCTGGATATCAAGGATGGACGAGTCGTAAAAGGAACAAATTTTCTTGGTCTTCGGGATGCCGGGGATCCGGTAGAACTTGCGTGCCGGTATAATCAGCAGGGTGCTGATGAGGTGGTTTTTCTGGACATTACGGCATC
>NZ_DAONKG010000112.1:0-8010 GCF_035406105.1 Methanospirillum sp. | reverse complement strand
ATGATGACCTCTTCTTTCAGCCGGGCCAGTCCATCCCGGACGATCTTTCTGGCATCATGTTCAGAAGGATCACCGTAACAGGGCACGTGAACCTTGTCACAGAGGGTTTTTATCTGGGTGTATGCACCAGGACGGAAGGTGTCTGCACAAATGACCGCAACCCGCATCCCCTTTCGCTTGAAAAACCGTGCAAGTTTTGCGGTTGTTGTGGTTTTTCCTGAACCCTGCAGGCCGGCCATAAGGATGGTCTGCTTTTCAAGGGTAACCTCCACCTTCTTCCCGACAAGAGCGACCAGTTCCTCATAGACGATTCTCAGCACATGCTCCCGTGCCGTCACTCCTTTCGGTGGCTGTTCGTCAAGTGCCCGTTTTTTGATCGTCTGCGAAAGCTGCATCACCTGTCTGACATTCACGTCTGCCGAGATCAGTGCCCGCTGAAGATCTTTTACCAGTTCCTCCACTGCAGCACGGTCAATCACCGTCTTCCCGGCTAGTTTACGGAGGGCATCCTTCAGATTTGATCCCAGGGTATCAAGCATTATGCATCACCCAGCAGTTCAGCGACCACAAGACGGGGATTAAAGGCCATCACATCATCATATCCCTGACCGGTTCCGATAAAAAGCAGCGGTTTTCCAACGGCATATGCAACCGATATGGCAGCCCCGCCTTTTGGATCCATATCAACTTTCGTGAGCATAATGGCGTCCATCCCGACGGATTTTGCAAACTCTTCCGCCCTGATGACCGCATCATTTCCTGCCACAGCCTCATCGACATAGACGATAAGATCCGGATTGATTACTCTTCGTATCTTTGCCAGCTGGTTCATAAGGTTTGCCCGGTTATGGAACCGTCCTGCGGTATCACCAAGGACCACATCGATTTTATGGGCCCGGGCATATTCAACCGTATCAAAGAGAACGGCGGTCGGATCTGATCCCTCCTGATGCTGTATCACCTTTACCCCAAGCCGCTCACCATGAACATCAATCTGTTCAATGGCACCGGCACGGAAGGTATCCCCGGCACCAAGGACTACAGAAAACCCGTTTTTTTGTAAAAATCTGGCAACCTTTGCGATAGAGGTGGTCTTTCCCGTCCCGTTCACCCCGGTAAAGAGTATCTTGACCGGCCGTTCGTGGTCCCTGATAAACGCACAGATATCTACCCCTTCTCCAAGAACACTGAGTAGGGCATCAGACAGGGCATCACGAACAATGGAATCGACTGATGTCCCGATCTTTCTTTTTGATCCGGTGAGATCGGATTTTATTCTTGACAGGATCGCTTCGGTTACGGAAAATGCCACATCACTTTCCAAAAGCCCCATCTCAAGTTCATCAAGGATATCACTGACATCCTTTTCAGAGATGATAAACTCCCGATCCCTGACGAAAGAGACAATCTTGTCGGTAAATCTTGGAGTGGCTTTCTTCTGCTGATCAGCAGGTATATCTGCCGTTTTTTGTGCTGGTGATTCGTCGGTCCCCCCGCTATCCGGAATTGTCTGCGCCTGCTCTGAAGGCGCTTCTTCAAGAGAATGTTCCAGTTTTTTTCTGGCAGAAAAGAGTTTTTCTTTGAGTGCTTTGAACATCTTCCGTCACCTGCTGCCACACGAAAGGCAGGAGTTCAGGAGGAACCTGTACCCTGTTGTTCAGCCTGAGCCTGCCGGTACAGCTGTTCAAGACGCTTTTGAATATCCTTTACCTGGGCATCAATCTTCTGCAGCACCTCGGTCAGATTCTTGGCCGTTGCCTCCATCTCCTTTATCCGGTCCTGCAGGTATGATATGGCACCAGCATTTGTCTTCTGAACGATAATATCCGATCCGATACTGACAAAAACCTCGTCCGGCTGAACAATGGTAGCCCGGATATTCAGTCCGCTCCCGATGGGCATGAATACCGGTGCTTCCCCTGCCTCTGCAAGGGCATTCAGCGTCTCAATTGAAGCATTTGCCTCACGAATACCCTCTTCCATCAGCCCGAGCTGACGGGAGTATACCTCTGCCTGCTGGGTATATTGATTCAGATAGGCCTGAAGAGACTGAACTTCCCTGGGGTCAACGGGGGCAGCCACCGGTATCACTCTCCACTCAGTTCGGTGACAGATTCAATCCTGATATACGGACGTGCAAGGCGATGTTTGCTCCCAATGATCGCAAAAATTCGCTCTTTTGCCTGGGTGGCGTTTGGTGCAGAGAGAACTTTTGTATATGGTTTCCAGAAGTCACGCTTCTCCTGGTATGTTCCTTTTACTTCGAATTTCTTCTCATCCATCTTTATTCCTCCTCAAAACCTAAAATGTCTTCAATTCTGCCGAGCTCATATCCGCTTGTCCCGACGCCGGCCAGGTACCCGTGACGGTTTGCAACAAGACCTGTTCCAACCATGGCATTTCCCATGGAAACCGAACCTTTTCCTATCGGCAGGTCACACACCTGCTCAAGGATCTGAATCTCCCCGGGGGTGCTCCGGGGACTGACAACAACACCGGTATTTGTTGCAACTGCAGCCATCCCCACCGTCTTGACATCGCCAAGCGTCAGGGGAATGACCGGTACATTCAGAAAATCGCCCAGGGCATCCATGAGTTCTTCATCCATATCAGGATGAACTGCCGCGAAATGATCGTTTGCAAGGATGATATTCCCGGCTGCATTCATGCCCTCTTCCAGCAGCATCAGGTCACGATATGGTGAGAGGGTCTGTATCTCTTCTTCGGTTGCCATTCCGGTGACGACCAGTCCGTGATTGTTGCCGGCCAGGAGAGACCCGATGATGGGACTTTTCTGAATGGTAGTCCTGACAATTTCAACCTGTAACGCTTCCTCGTACCGTGCAGTAACCTCTTCAGGTATGTCTGGGGGAACCACCGCGATATCGTCAAATACGCGGGTGAAAACGCCTATATGGGGATCTCCAGCTATCGAGACAAACCGGTCCATCTACTCCTCAGCCAGCTCTGCCTGAACATGCCCGTCTTCGAGCTTCATAGCCCGTACGCGGACTCGTGCAGGAGGCTTTTCCGTGCCTCTTGACCAGACCTTCTCATTAATATCCTGGCCAAGACGGATATCATCACTCTTCATATGGCGGCTTAAGAATGCACGGATATCCTTCATCGCCTTTGCACTCCGACGCCATCTTGGGACTCTCTTAACTCCCCCAAGGGGAATCACATACATCTGTTCCTGAAGTTTCTCAACCATTGATCTCACACCTTAAGGGTGCTCCGCCGCCAGCTGTGACGCTGTGGATGGGCCATTACTGCTCTGGCTGTCTTTACCATAACCCACTGGGGAACCCTGCGGTTCTGTGTGGTCTTTTTTGATAACCGAATCTTACGGCATTTTGTCAGTTTGCTCATAATACACCTATGAATTTGGTTTTCTGCCGGTGACAAGTGACTGCTGGTGTGCAGGCGGGAAGAATGACTCAGGGGAGAGGCCTCTTTGTATGAGTTCTCTTCGAATCCCGGTCTCGTAGTCCCCGTTTGAAATCTCACCGGTCTCTCCATATGATATGATCAGGTACCGGGAAACCAGTCGTTCAACCTCTTTTTTCGGAAATCCGATCAGCGGCCGGACATACGAGCAGGTATACCGGTCCCCGATACTCCGGATCTCATCATCAGTCAGAAGGGGAATCCGGTCACCAAACCTGGTCCCATCTGCAATCACCTCGTATTCGTCGCATAAACACCGGATGGCCTCACGGTGGATCTGCTGGATTGCATTATTTGGAAAACCTTCCCTGATGATGAGATCAACAGCCTCACTCAGAAGTCCTTCCCTGAACCGGCGGACATGATGAGGAAAACCAAGTGCCTTGGCGGCTTTCCTGACCGCATCGATGTCCGCATCCTGGCTGAAGCGAAAGGTGTTCAGTTCGACCTCATACCAGGTGGAGAGGAGAATGGCAGCAAGCGAGCTGTCCTTTCCACCGGAAAAGAGGACGCCTGCTTTCATCCCTTCCGCCTGATATTAAATTCCCGTTTCGCCGGGGTCACCTGCTGGAGAATGACCTTCAGCTGATCATCTGATATTTTGCTCTTGATTCTGCCATTCTGTGCAAGCATGACCAGTTGCTGTTCAACTGCCCTGGCAAAATCCGGTCTGGTGAGTTTGATGGTATTGAGTCGCTCCCTGGCTTCCGGTTCAAGAATCTGCATCAGCGCCATCTGCATCTGTGCTTCGTACTGTTGCTGACGCTCCATCTCCTGTTGCTGTATTGCAGCCTGCTGCTGCATCTCAGCCATCTTTCTCCGGCGGATTTCTGCCAGTTCATCATCTCCCATCTGATTCACCAATCCTGTTTACTGGTTTTCTTTACTGACGGTGTAGGCGATCCCATCAAGGAATGAGGCACCTGCAGGGGTAATGACCCTTCCGTTCTTCTGTTTTGCAACAAATCCTGCTGCTTCGAGCTGCTGCAGAGCCTTACGGAGGATAGAGCCGCTTCCCTTTACCGACTTGTTCGGTTTGGAACCACGGTCTTTCTTACCACCATATACCGAACGCATTCTCTCAACACCGACAGGTCCGTCAACATATACCCGCCTGAGGACGGCAGCTGCACGGGTATACCACCACTCTGGATCTTCCGGGGGCATCTCACGGTGTGTACCGGTTTTTACAAATGGTGCCCATTCAGGCGCGGTTATTTCGGCTTTTTCCTTCAGTTCCATTGCCGCTTTTGCGATGAGCTTGTCGGCCGGAACATCATATACAGTAGTCATCGATAGTCCACACTCTCAATACGGATCGTAGTCTCTACTTATTCGCGTGGAGTGTTCATATATATTTCGAGGTTTTGTTCACCGGTAGATGTGCGAATCTCCAAGAACCATCGTTCTTCCGCGTACCTGAAGGAGTTTTGTCCCGCTTTGAATTGCAACAGATTCAGGATCTATCTCAACACTGGAGAGCCATTTCACTTTGATGAGTTTCCGGACCTTTATCTGGTTTTTTATCTCATCTATGATAGTATCACTCATCCCCTGTTTGCCTACCCATATCGTTGGTTTCAGGTCATGAAATCCTGAGTTACTTCTTCTCTTTTCCATTGGAACGTACACTCCTGCCAGTTGGTATTCTTCGATGCCAGCCACAGGTAAGACAGGTTATGATCACTCGTCCCCGGTATATCCTCACTCGTCCGGTCGTCCCGGGGACCAGATATGCATTACATCTTCTGCAATACCTTCGTGCCAGCAGGGGAGGGATCCGGATCCGCTCCTTCATGGCAATCATGCGTGCCCTTTTCACACAAAGATGGCTGTATTCCTGGTTCCATGAAAAGAAAGATTCTGCCTGGGAAAAAAGGATTAAGATCCGTTCCATGGCAATATGCTTTCTGTCAGAACGCGGGGCTTTCCTGCTCATGTATACGGAAGGATGCGAACCCTGCGACCCTCTATGACAAGCCTTTTTTCGAAAAAGAGTCTGATCGCATCTGAAAATGCCTGGTGTTCTTCAACAAGAATACGGTCAGAAAGACTCTCTTCATCATCATCTTCAAGAACCGGAACAGCCCTCTGGATGATCACCGGTCCGGCATCCATGTCCTTTGTAACAAAATGCACCGTGCACCCCGCAATCTTCGTCCCGTACATCAGGGCCTGCCGTTGGGCATGAAGTCCCTGAAATGCAGGAAGGAGCGATGGATGGATGTTTATCATCTTTCCCAGGTATGCATCAACAATCCGCTCACCAAGCAGTCGCATATACCCTGCCAGAACCACAAGATCAGGATGGAAACGTGCCAGAACAGCAAGAAGAGCATCCTCGTACCGGTTTTTATCTGGAAATGAGTGATATGGGACGATTTCAGCCGGAATACCTGCATTTTCTGCCCTTTTTATCGCGTATGCCTCCGGGTTGTCTGTTATCAGGGCGGTACAGGAGGCATTGATGTATCCTGCATTGACCCGGTCAATAATTGCCTGAAAATTTGTTCCCCGCCCTGATGCAAGGACGACAAAAGTTCCCCTGGTCATTCGGTGCTCTCCTTTTCCTCATCAGACGACTCAGGGGGATGTATTTTAATGAGCTTTAAACGGTTGATCCGCTTTCCGGTCATCTGGATGATCACCAGGCGTACTCCCTCTTCGGTAAGCTCCAACACATCCCCTATCCGGGGAATATTTCCAAGCCGTTCGATGAAAAGACCTGCTATGGTTTCATAGGTCTCGCTCATCGGGAGATGAAGATCCAGTTGTTTGTTTAAGTCCTCCACCCACATCCGTGCATCAACCGAGTAGACATCATCAGCCACCCTGACAAGTTCCTGTTCTTCGGTATCAAATTCATCCAGAATGTCACCGACCAGTTCCTCAAGTATATCCTCAACCGTGATTATACCGACAAAACTTCCGTATTCATCAAGTACAATAGCCATATGGGTTTTTTTCACCCGGAGTTCCCTGAGAAGGTCGTCAATGTTCTTTGTCTCAGGCACAAAGAGGGGCTCAGATAGGAGGTCCACAATCGGGACAGAGTCACGAGCCTCAAGCACCGCAAATATGGCATCTTTGACATTGAGTATCCCCCGGATCGTATCGATATTCTCATGCCACACTGGCAGGCGGGAAAACCCGGTGTTCTTAAAAATCTCCAGGGCTTCATCAGAAGTGGAGGTATCCTCAAGCATGACCACATCAATCCGGGGGGTCATGACTTCGCGCACACGGGTATCTGAGAATTCAAAAACGGAATGGAGCATCTCCTGCTCATCCTTTTCTATAGTTCCCTCTTCCTGCCCGACATCAATCCACTCTTTTATCTCCTCTTCCGTTATCATATGGTGAGCAAAAGCGCCAGCTCCGGTCATCTTTCCGATAATCTTGTTAAAAATGAAGATAAGCGGGTAAAAGAACTGTGATAGAAGAAGAATAACCGGAGAAAACCGTAAGGAAATACTGGTAGCATTTCTGGAAGCATACATCTTGGGCCATATCTCACCAAACACAAGCAGCAGGATAACCACAACGATAGTTGCAACCGATACCGCAATACCGGTCTCGCCAAAAAAGGCGATTGCCACTGCTGTTGCTACTGAGGCCGCAAGGATGTTGACAATATTATTCCCGATAAGAATGGTGATAAGAAAACGATCAGGATTTTTTTTGAGAGTTGCGAGGGCCTCAGAACCAGGTTCCCGTTCGTTTACCAGAGTTCTGACCTTTGCCCTCGTAATAGAGAACAACGCAACCTCCGATCCGGAGAAAAAACCGGACAGGATGAGGCATAATATAAAAATAACAATATAAATGTAATATTCTATCATTCAGTGATCACGCCGGAATACGGCATAGACAATGGGCATATGAGGTTTGATCGAATCCTCATACATCTCTCTTAGTGTTCCTACATGATATTGTAAGCAGAAACAAAAAGTTACCTCTGTTCCATTTCATAAGTCAGCAGTCTCCTCCTCTCATCAGATCACAAGGCTTTCTTTATAGCGCAGATGTCATCTCTTTTTCTATAACCCTTTATATTATCTTTTTAAGCCATGCAATCTCCTGGTTCATGAATGAAATCTTTTGAGAATATGACAGCTCTTGAGGAAGGACCAGATCATTTATTTCAAGGGTTATCTGACCATTGTATCCCCAATCCCTGAGGGATGTAAGGAATGATTCCACATTCTGATCATACCGTATCGATCCGTGCATATGTCTGGTACCCGCTCCGGATAGATGGATATTAACCATCCGCTCTCTTCCGCACGCAAGAAATGAGGAGATGATATCAGGTCCGCTTTTTGCTGCATGAGCGAAATCAAAGGTAAAGCAAAGCCAGGAACGTTCATCTAGAATCTTTATTACTTCTTCCGGGGTCGTCAACAGGGCATTGACTGCAGGCTCCATATTTTCAATCGCTATCTTAACCCGCACCTCGTCAGCAACGGATTCGATGCAGTCAAGCATGTGCCCGAGCCGTTGGTAGTCAGTGATACTGGGGGGGCGTTTTGCAGTTCTCCGCCCCGGATGAATCGTACA
>NZ_DAONKG010000111.1:0-8032 GCF_035406105.1 Methanospirillum sp. | reverse complement strand
CTCTTCCAATCCGAAACGGAGGTATTGTACTTCTGGGTGATTCCCTTCAAACCTGGTCATTTCGCGATTTTGGGACGAAAGTGGGTTATGTACCGCAGGAATCAGATATAAAATTCAAATATCCGGTATATGATGTGGTTATGATGGGCAGAAATCCCCATATCGAGCGATTTCGTTCTCCATCAGACGCAGATCACCAGGCGGTGAGGAGGGCTCTCACGCAGACCGGAACCCTGGATCTTGCTGACCGGCCAATTACTGCATTATCCGGAGGTGAGCGACAACGGGTCATGATCGCCCGGGTACTTGCACAGGATCCGATTCTCCTTCTTCTGGATGAACCCTTCGCCCATATCGATATTCATCATCAGTATGAACTCATCAGGATTATCCAGGAGACATCCAGGGATAAAAGGGCCGTTATCGGGGTTTTTCATGATATCAATCTTGCTGCTGCGTACTGTGATCACCTCGTGCTCATGCAGGACGGAAAAATCCGTGCATATGGAAAACCAAAAGAGGTCCTGACCACCGAGCTTATACACGAGGTATTTAAGATAAATCCGGTTATCGATATCAATCCCACTACCGGAACACCCTTTGTGTATGTCGAGGAGAAATGGAAAGAACCAGATGTCCATAAACGCAGGATTCACCTGATTTCAGGTGGAGGAACGGGAACATACCTGATCTCTCTTCTGAGCAGATCCGGATATTCACTCAGTTGTGGGGTACTGGGTGAAAATGATTCAGACTGCCTTATGGCAAGAAAGTATAAAATCCCAACTCTTGCAGAACCACCTTTCTCCCGTCTCTCTCTGGAAATGGAAGAAAAATTAACCGAGCTGGTTCAGAAAGCCGATGTTGTCATCGTAACATCAATGCCAGTCGGGTGGGGGAATTATCCAAATATCCGGGTTCTTGAACAGATTGATCCAAAAAAGATAATATGTATTCTTCCTTCTTCTGAACCATATCTCCCGGATTATACAAGTGGAGCCGCAACTGACACCATAAAAAGACTTTTGTCAAACGGTGCATACATGGTATCAAGCCCGGGTGAACTTCTGGAAATACTGCAAAAGACGCAAATCGTGAATGATTACAAGTAATTCTCTTCACTTACTTTCTTTCTAAATCTCTCAGGCATGGGTGGAGATCCTTTTCTTCGGTCAGATAATCTCCGGGCAGTTTCAATCATATGGAGATATTGCGATTTTGTAAGGGGATATGATTTTCGATTTTGGAACTGATAATTAATAAATTCACTTTGTTTTTTACTCCATACTTCATTTGGGACAGAAAGAACCCATTCAGTAGATCTCATGATAAATGAGATCCGGTCTTTTCGACTTTTTTCCCGGAATTCATTATCAGGTGGAATCATAAAGTAACCTTAAATGATGAATAGAATTACTTTAACAGTTTTTCATCAATAATACTAATAGGTATTTCTCATGAAAACGACACCGGATATTACTCTTCAACAAGCCGCAAAAATACTTGGATTTTCTGATAAAGCCAGCCTGATAGAAATCCGGAAACGGTATCATGAATTCGTCAGGGAATGGCACCCGGATGTATCAGTCCATGAGCCTGATGAATCCCATGAGATGATGATACGGTAGAAAGAGGCGTATGAAATTCTTGTCGATTATTGTGTGAATTACCAGGTCACATTTCCCAATGAAGGGGATAATAAACGACAGATTTCCCGATCAATGGTATACTGGCAGAAACATTTTGGTGATGATCCGATTTGGGGATAACCCGTTGAAACCGTAACAGGTTGTTCAGACGTCATCACTTTTGTGAAATGTTAAAATACAAAACCCCAGCCTGCAATCAATTGATGTGATATCAAATCCAGTCCCGGTGATCATACGAATCACCTCATCACGCTCATAAAACCAAGCATGTGAAAGAAATCTGCCCTTATCCGGACGTGCCAGATATCGCTCTGCAATAATTCCCCCTTTTTCAATACGTGCAACGAGGAGCTTCCCATCATGCATGAGTATTCGATGGATCTCACGGAAGGTCTCCTCAGGTTTTTTCAGAAAACAGAGAACGGTTATCATTACAACCATCTGGTAAGTTGCAGCCTTTATCGGATCTAATTCCCCCACGGCACGGATAACCTCAATTCTTCTATCTTTCGCCATCAAACCAAGAGCCCGGGACGGTTCAATACCAAACCGTATACCAAGCGGCTCTGCAAATCGCCTCCTACCAACCCCGATTTCAAGAGCAGGAGAAGGAATATCTCAAATAGCCTCACTGATCCGTTTTAATTCATCCAGATATACATCACGATGATCGAAAAACCACTGATCATACTCGGCAGCATACTCTTCAAAAACAGTGAGAGGCATGAAATCAGGATCAATTTTCATGTAACCAGGTTTTCACACGTTCCATAAGAGCGGCATCACAACGGTTTAACGTGGAATAATCAGGCTTGCCATTCTGGTAACAATACAGCATTGAATAGAGAAAATCAGAGGTAAATTCCATCACTTCTTTTTTGAATCGCACTTCAAAACTTGATTCGTTCAGAAACCCCTTGATTGAATAACAGTCTTTTCAAATTGATAAAATCCCTCCCCAAGACCGGGGAGCATCTCCAGGCTTCCGTAGTATTTTAAAAAATCCAGAAATTCGGGGTTGACTTCAGTATCAAGAATAAACTTTTTCATAAACGAACCGTCAGCACAATATTTATGGCGATTCGACCTGATAATTCGCATGGTGGGCGATCTCCTGTATAGCAGCAGCAATCTGACACTCTTCATCGGTGGTAAACCATGAAGGACTGATCCGTACACATCCGGCTCCGTCATCTATTGCTGTGTGCAGTAATGGAGCACAATGAAAAACGGTTCTGACAACGATATTATCAGTACTATCAGGGATTCGCAGGTGTGGAAAGAGTACAATACTCACACGCCTGTCAAAAATAATCGACAGCGATTTTCTTTACATTAATTTTGATGATATCAGGTTTTCAGATTTTAGTCAGGAAAACTTCCAGCATATCTATGAGATTATGGGAGAACTCTTTGAATCAGATGCACCCGTGATCCTATTACTGGATGAGATTCAGAATATCCCTGGTTGGGAACGCTGGCTGAATAATCTTCATACTTTTAAGATTAAAACAATTGTAACCGGATCAAATGCATCGGTTCTCAGCTCTGAACTGAGCACATATCTGACAGGGCGACACAAAACAATCAGGGTCCATCCATTTTCATTTAGGGAAAACCTTCGATATTACTCCATAGCCGATGTGAATCCTGAATTCATCTCATCAACACAGAAGGGAGAAATAATCCGCTATCTTAGAAGATACCTTGAAGAGGGAGGATTTCCTGCAGTTATCCGTTCTAGTGATATCTCCCTTTCCGAACAGTACCTGACAGATATCATATATAGGGATATTGTGAGCAGATTTGGAAATCGTGAGATTAAGGAATTGAAGGATCTGATAGTGTATCTGATATCAAATGCCGGAAGGATGATATCATACAAAACACTTGCTGAAATTACCGGCCTTAAAAGTGTAAGTACGATCAAAAATTATCTTGATTATCTGGAGCAGGCATTTCTTCTCTTCCGGATTGCGCCACTTCATTATTCTCTCAAAGCAACCAGCAGGGCATCACATAAAATCTATGCAGGAGATCTAAGTTTCATCCAGTCGGCAGGGTTTCATCTGACCGACGATATGGGTCAAAGAATTGAAAATCTTATATTCCTTGAGTTACTCCGAAGATACCAGGAAGTATACTTTTATTCTGGTTCTGGAGCATGTGATTTTCTGGTAAAAAGAAATCAGGTAATAAAAGAAGCAATTCAGGTATCCTATTCACTCATTAATCAAAAAAAATCTGGACCGGGAGGTAAAAGGACTTGTAGAAGCGATGGAAAAATTCAATGTGAAAAAGGGACTCATCCTGACTTTTGAAGATGAGGAGTTATTTGATATTCCTGATAATGGAATATCGGTTGTTCCAATTTGGAAATGGCTGTTAACGGCCCCGTAAAAACGGATAATTATTTAATCGGAGATGCATAAGACTCTGAAACAACCGTTGGTTAACTCATCTTCCGGAGTATCAACTCCTGTTTCATCGTGCTAACCGATTCAATATAGACGTTTTCAACAAACTGAGAAGTACCTATTACATCGATGAGGGCAACTGATGTGTCTTTTTTTATCGCACCTACAATATTGCGGGTTATTCTCTTCTGCTCTTCAGAATCTGCGTTCTTTACATATACGGTGAATTCGCACATATGACCCTCCTGATATGTATCTTATGGATCTCGTAATATTCTAATTTCTCTTGTAACCTTTTTCCTTAATGCTTTTATGTCTGATTGTCATCATCAGGAACGACTTTTTAATTAACAGACATTTCTGATAGAGTAGGACTTACGCAACCTGTACCTTGACTTAAATGTTTGGAAATTCGATTGCGGTAACTAAATGAAATAATAACTTATATATTTTAATAATTACTCATTCTGCGTAAGTCCTATAGAGAAAACAACCTACGAGAAATTACCTCCTTATATTACAGGGGTCAATGAAAAATAGGGTTAGTTTCTGACCCAGTCCATCCACTGGGCAGAGATCAGTTGATCGGCCGTTTTATCATCGACATTGTAGACATTCTTATAAAATGAAATCAGCCAGTCATATAGATTTATATCTGCAAATTTATCAGGATATGCCGCTTTTGCCATTACCATGAGTTCAATTGGATATTCTATCCTTTTATCACAGTTAGAGGGAAGCCAAGGGAGTGATGTGACCCTCTGATTCTTAATTGCGTCCATATTGTTTGCCAGATCCTGATAGTAAGGAGCAGAATAGAGTTCTTCCACCGGATGGAATCCCCAGTCAGTTGCAAGGAGGATTACATCAGGCTCTAATGCCAGTATCTGTTCGGTATTGACTTTAACAAAGTGTCCTTTCTGTTGGTATGCATTCTTTGCGTTTACGATCTGTTCAAGGAATACTCCTTCAATAGTATCAGTACCCCAGACATCCGCAGCAGAACCCTCTCCCCGTGTCTTTGGTGACAAACCAAGAACCAGAACAGACGGTTTTTCTGCATCGGGAATGTCTTTTGTTCTTTGCTGCACAAATGTACGATCCTGTTCAAGATACCCTGCAAGCTTATCTGCCTCAGCCTCTTTCCCAAAGAGTTTTCCAAGCAGACGAATCTCACCATCAATCGTGGAAATATCTGTGCAATCAGAACACCCATACATCGAATTTGGACCATAAGTGACAAAGACAGGAATCTCCAGTGACTCGATAGTATCGATGGTCTGTTTCATGGTAGACTCATCGGTATAAAACGTACAGTCACTGGGTCAGATAATAACGACATCAGGTTTTAATTCAGCGATCATCTCAAAGTTTGGGGGAGCATTATACTGGGCTACGAGAGGTAACTGCTTGACATCCGGACGGAGACTAGAAAATGTATTCATTCCACCGGTCATCGTAATATTCGAACCACTAACACGGGGAACATCCACTTTCCAGTCCTGCTGCAGACAGGTAGAACCTACTCCCACCAGAGTCTTATCAACTCCAAGACTGTACATCACCTGCTCAGCAAGCCCGTCATCGATACAGATTACCCGCTGAATATCGGCAGGAACCTCTATCGAAGCTCCTCTCCCATCAGTAACTGTTCTTGTTTCTCCATCTGCAATGACCGGAAAAACCATTATACACATTGCAATAACGCAAATGCAGATAAAAATACTATGATTCATGTATTCCACCTTAAAACCATACAATGATAATTTTCTTCATGTTCAAACCCAGACTCTGTTTTTTTCATATGCTCATTCACATATCTCCTGAACACTTCAGCCTCTTTCTGATACCTGATATGATGATGATAGTAAAAGAAATCAGAGATCTCTTGTTCATCAGCAAACTTTTGAGACAGGGAGAATTTTCCATATGTCACTTCAGGAAACAGCCCCATCGAATATAAAAGATTAAATAGAATATCGGCGCGAGGCATGGGACTATGGGCCATACCGGTTATTTCCGGAAGAATGAACCGATAGATTTTTTCGAATCCAGGTTCGTCGGCAAACCAGATAAGAATCACCGAACCAGATGAGTATCGGTTCATCTTTTCAATTGCAGCCTGAATCTCCGGCATTCCAAGAGACATGGAGGCAAAAACCACATCAAAGGTGGAGGAGATGTCTTCATCTGTAATATCCTCCCATCTTTTCTGAATTGATCTGATATTTGATACTTTCTCTCTATCTGCATACTCATGCAGAACATCCAGCATTCCGGCAGAAGGATCAACCACAGTGACATGGCTGACTTTTTTTGCAATTGGTATTGATAATACCCCCGGACCTGAACCAATCTCAAGGATCCTGCTGTCTGATTGTAAAGGTAACTGATCAATAGACCAGGCAATCCGATCAAATCCTTCCTCTTCTCCTCCACCATAGTCTTTCAGATACCTTCGTGCAGATTCAACACTATCCCACCAGTTATTATATGCATCCGGTTTTGGCATTGACGATTGAATCAGTTGATTCTTCCAGATCTCATTCCAGTTTATGTTCATAGAAAATCCATCCATCTTTCATTCCTATTCCATTTAATCATTTGAACCATTTTTATTTGACATTACATGCTATCACCAGTGAGTACCTCAGTCCTGGAGATAACATCCCGGGGGAGAATGAGAGGTATGCCATCTAATTTTCTGATAGCACAGGAACCACTATATAGTGTGTTTAGTATATCCTGAGACATCACATCCCTAGGATCTCCAGCCCCAATAATCCCATTTCGGCTCATAACAATCGCATGATCACAATACCATGATACATGATTCGGATTATGAGTGCAGGCAAGAATCGTCATCCCATCATCCGCAATATCACGAATAACCTTCCAGACCAGGTGCTGATTATGATAATCCAATGCTGCTGTTGGTTCATCAAGAAAGATTGCCTGGGTTTTCTGAGCCAGGGACCGGGCAATCAGAACCATCTGCCGTTGTCCTCCGGAGAGCATGGTATAGGGAATATCAGCAATATCTGATATGCCGATGAGATCCATGGCATCCATGGCGATTTTTTCATCCTCTCTGGAAAGTCCGAAGATACCTCCAAGATAAGGACTTCTCCCCATCAGGACTACTTCTGAAGCCAGGTACGGAAATGGAGGACGATGCTCCTGAGGAACATAAGAGACTACTCTGGCCACTTCTTCTACTTTCAACTTTGATATATTACGACCTTGAATGTTAATGATCCCGGTATAATTTCTTAAAAAACGGAGGGCACATTTAAACAAAGTTGTTTTCCCTGAACCGTTCGGCCCAAACAGCCCGCATAATGCTCCTTTTTCAACATGTAGAGAGATGTCGGATAGTACCTTGACCGGACCATAAGAGAATGAGAGATTTGAAATTCGAAGCATTATGCACCACCAAAGATCATCTTCCCCCTGGATTTTATCAGGTAACAGAGATACGGGGCACCAAGTATCGATGTGATAATCCCAATCGGGATCTCATGTGTTGTCAGTGTTCTCGCCAATGTATCACAAATGATAAGATAGATTCCACCCATCAGAGCAGCAGTCGGGATGACATACCGGTTATCTGGCCCAAGGAGCATTCGTGCTGCATGTGGCATCATAAGACCAATCCATGCAACGATGCCGACAAGAGATACAGAAAAGGCGGTAATCAGAGTTGCAAGAGAAACTGCAATAATTTTGGTCTTCTCAGGATTTACTCCTAGAGACCGTGCCTCTTCATCGCCCATGGAGAGTACATTCAGTTTCCAACTATGATACCAGAGAATACCAAATGAAAGAACGAGAACCGGAATAATGTAGAGCACATCAGCCCATGTTGCATAGTAAAATCCCCCCATCATCCAGAAAACAATTTCACGAAGGGCATTTGTATCTGCGGTATATTTCAGGATTGATACAAATGCCATAAATAGGGAA
>NZ_DAONKG010000110.1:0-8166 GCF_035406105.1 Methanospirillum sp. | reverse complement strand
AGGTCTCTTCAGTGTGGGAACCCTCATACGCACTCCCCTGAACAGGTTTATGAATAACCTCCCTGATTGGGATTGCCATGATATCCTTCTCTTTATCAAGCAGAAACGCCCGGTGATCAGAAAGAACCGCCGAATCAGAACCCTTCTCTCCGATGACAAGACTCTCAATAAGCCGGGGATTATTAACATCCCTCACATCAAAGAGGGCAATCTTAACGCCGGTCGGGACAATTCCGCCCCATTCATTCTCCATGGTGTCTTTTCCAATCCCTATCAGATGAGTCTCGTCGTACGGATGAAGATAATCAGAATAGCCGGGGATTTTGAGTTCTCCAAGCAGCCCTGGCTGATATGGATTTGAGAGATCTATGACAAAGAGGGGGTCTGTCTGTTTAAACGTTACCAGGTAGAGGAGATCTCCCATAAACCGGGCCGAATATATCTTCTCTTCAGGAGCCAGATGCTCAAGCCTTCCGATGATCTTCAGATCCGGATCACACACATAGACATTACTATATTGCCGCTCATCCCGTGACCAGTCAGATACCGTGGTTGCCAGTCGCAGGTTTCCACGGTTTTCATCAAGAGAGAACTGATTCAGGAGATATCCGGGGACGGTTCCTGTTGCCTTGTACGTGATATCCCCATTTCGGATTTCGAACCGGTGAATGACCGACTCCTGCTCTGATTCTGATGATTCTGCTGATTTTTCTTCGAACATATCCCATCCGTACCATGGACGCTGTTTTTCATAGGCAATATACACATTCCGGGGTGAAACATAGAGCGTGTTTGAGTATCCAAGGAGGAACGATTCAGCCTGAGGCTGCCCGGACCCGGTCACCGGAAATGATGTCAGGGTATGCATCTGGTATTCATTCATCGGAGAAGGAGGGCACCAGATTCTGGGGATGGTAATTGCTGTCGCTCCATCATAGATAACGGGCATATAGGGATCAGGATAATAAGGACTCTCCTGGGTGATAACATACACATAATCCCCAATCATCCGTGCATTTTCATATGAGCCTGGCGCAGAGATGGTCCTGACTTCTTTTGGGTTTTTCCGGTCTGATATATCATAGATCACAGCCTGGCATTTTCTTCTGTAATCAGGGACCGGAACGGATGATCCCGTAGGGGTATACCAATACTCATCATACGAATCTGAAAAGACGACAAGGCGATCACCTGCAAGGAAGAGTTCAGAAACGGAACCATCAACCGGAAGTTCAGTCACAATCTTAGCCTGTTCAGGGGGAAATGCATCGACAATGGTCAGTGTATCTCCACTCTCAATATAAATATACTTCCCGTCATTTTTTACAAAATCCGCCTCATCCACTCCGCTCACCTGGATATTCGTCGTTGAAAAATCTGTCGCCCCTTTCGCAAGTGATCCTGCAGAGGTCTGTGCCGGTGCCTTCTCCTTTGCAGCCATGAATCCGGGTGATGCCATTCCATCCTCAGGTGCAAAGGCATAATCTCCATCAGGACTCGAGAGGTACAGGATGTGAGGAGTGACATTTTTTAGATACGCTTTCAATGCCTCTTCATCTGTTATTTCAAGCATTCCGGCATTTGAAGAGTCGGCTCCGGATACCGGAAATATTCCCGCAGAAACTGCAATCAGAACCATGAAAAGCAGCATGGATTGCTGTGGTGCATGTAGTACCATACTGATGTAATACATTGCATGAGTGTAATTAGTTATGGGAAGCAACGAAAAATTTCAAAGTAATCAGTCCTATGCTGTGCGTTAAACTATAATGTCAATTAGCTGATATCTACATATGCGAAAAATCCCCCTCTATGAAAAGGGCGGTATCATCAATGAATCCGGAGGAGAGTACTGCACCGTCAGACTTCGCATTCCTGCCGGTCTGATTACCGTCGATCAGATGGAAGGCATTGTACGTATTGCACGAAAGTTCAATACCGAGGTTCACCTTACCACCCGGCAGACTCTTGAACTGGTTCATGTACTCCCTGCATCGCTCGATCTCCTTGCTGAAGATCTTGCTGCAAACGGAACTCCGGTAGGAGCGGAAAAAGCAGAGATTGTCAATATCACGGCATGTCCAGGAACAAACCGGTGCAGGTTTGCCATGATAGACTCCATATCGCTGGCACGCACACTTGATGAAAAATTCTTTGGCAAGGAGATGCCGGTAAAATTCCGAATTGCAGTATCTTCCTGTCCGAATTCATGTGTCAGTGAGCGGCTCAATGAGATTGGTATCACCGGAGTTGTCCGGCCATACCGGGTGCCGGGGACCTGTACCGGCTGTGGAACATGTGTACAGTACTGCAGAGAAAAAGCCATTGCAATTAAGAACGGTCAGATTAAAATGGACGAAGAACGATGTGTTCATTGTGGCATGTGTATTCATTCCTGCCCCTTCCACATCATCAAGGCCGAACCTCCAGCATACCATATCACGATAGGAGGAAGACGTGGCCGCCACCCCCGGGTCGGATATCATGTTGTCACGGTAAAATCACCTGAAACGGTTGTAAAAGTCATTGAAATGGTGGTGCAATGGGTATACCGGAAAGCATGGAGTGATTCCCTCCTGCCGGATCAACTTGAAACCCTTGACTTTGAGAGTTTTAAAAATGAACTGGTCGCCGGCCTTGATGAAAACGAGATTGTAACCGGCTATTAATCAGACCCTATCTATCTCTTCAATTTTCTCACTGTAAAGCCGTAATAAACGGATATAATGAAGAGAGAGCCAGAAATCCGACCTGGAACGGATTTTAATTGGTTCTTGTTCTCCAATTGTCTGATGTAAACCCGAAAACAGAGTTTATTCTGAGAAAAAAAAGATCAAAAGAGATTATCTCTTAAGGCTGTCGATAAGACGTGAGACCTGCATGGGTTTCATGTCAATATCAAAGGTATCATAGATGTAGGTTCTGACCTGCTGAACAGTCGGCGACTGGTTCTTGAACGCCTCTTTCACCTGCTCAAGCTGCTTATCGGTCAGTTTCTTCTTCCGCTCTGCACGGGGTGCGGCAGCCTGAACAGCTCCTGCTCCGGCCGGGATATAGATCTTACCATAGATTATCTCTCCTTTCCGTTTTGCATGACGCTCACCCATGTCACCGATCCAGACCTGGAAGAGCTGCTTCTTCCCGTCAAGCTCGACCTCTTCCTCTCCTTTCAGGATGTAGGAGGGCATCATCCGCTCAACCTGGCCCAGGACAAAGATATCTCCCTTGACCATCTGTCCACCGACACGGCCTTTGGCATTGCCCCGGACGATAATCTTTCCACCCTCTGCATGGGTTCCAAGGTGAACGTCGACATTGCCACCGATATCAATGGTTCCCCCGTTCATGAAGGTTGCCGTGTCAGAACCGGCGTTTCCTTTGACAATGATCTTACCGCCCATCATTCCTCGCCAGTCACCACGGTAGGAGGCACCAAGGTAGTTCTTTGCATTCCCATCGACGATGAACTCACCACCGGTCATGCCGATACCACAGAATGAGTCGACATTGCCCTTGACATGGATCTTTCCGCCAGCCATCCATGCTGCGGTGTACATATCAGTATTGCCCTGAACCTCGATCTCTCCGGCGGTCATCTTCATTCCGATGTATTTGACCTTGTCAGTCGGACCGGAGATGATAATCTTGGTATCTGCGGCGGTTGCGCCTGCCTTTCCTTCGACGGTGAAGTAGTCGCTTATCTTTGCAGTGGTATTTCCAAGGTGAACATGAAGTTCTCCAATCTGCTGAGCAGTCTTTCCGGCAAAGTGGTCGGGAGTGATGTTTTCTGCTTCAAGATACAATTCAGGCTCTTTAACAAGGGTCAGTTTTACTATATCCATTCCTTCTCACTCCTTAGTTGGAATCTACCTCAATAACATACGGGTTTGGCACGTAATGATTGGAGACCTCATAGTTAGCAAGGTTCATACTGTAGAACTTAAGGAATTTCATCTGGACATCGCGTTCTACCTGTTTGTTCTCCGGAACCTTTGCATCTACCCAGAGCGTGCGCTTATTGCCGTTGCTGACAACCTCACCATGCTCAACAACCATGGTACCACTCTTGAAGACATAGTCTGCAGCGGAAAATGCCTTCTCGATCTCTTCGGGATTCTTGACCTTGTCTTCATCCAGATCATAGACGACAACATCTGCATCCATGCCTGGAGCAAGGCCACCAAAGATGTTATAGAGACCAAGCGCTTTTGCAGGCCCTGCACGGGTCATCTGGGCAAGCTCGAACATCGTGATCTCACGGTCAATAGATGCGAGGTTAGTTGCTGCAATGACCTTGTCAGAGTTCTTAAAGCCTTTGAGCATGTCCTGACGGGATTTATTGGACATAAGCCACTTGTAAATACGTGGATACCGGGTAAACGGGCCTGCATTCGGATGGTCGGTTGTGACGAAGGTTCTCATGGGATCCTTTGCAAGAAGACCAAGTTCAAGTCCGATACACCACTGGATGGCACAGACCTTGATGTTCGGATCGTAGACATAGGGCACGATTCCTGAGCTGGTCTCAAGTTCGACATCAACATTTGCCCACTTCAGGTGGTTTAAGGAGGTCAGATGGTGCTCGAACGGACCGTCGGCGGTCATCGTGGTGGTCTCATCAAGGGTAACACAGCCAAGATCCATGGTCATGTTCTTGTTCTTGTTAAAGTAGTCAGCAATCTCCTTTGCACCTGACTCAAACGTTGCCCAGGAGTCTCCCTTATAGGAGTGGAACTGGACGTGGGTGCTGTGAAGGACCTGCTCACGACCGAATTTGTTATTAGGCTTGACTCCTTCCGCAATCTTCAGCGTATCAAGGGTTGTCTCATAGTTCCCCGGGTTTCCAAGATTGTTCTGGTGGATGTGGATGGAATGCGGAAGTCCCATCTTCTCGTTTGCGGTAAGAAGACCCTTTACAATCTCTGCCGGAGTGATGTCAAAGTACGGAACCGGATCGTTTACGGTAGTACAGTTCTCTCCCCATCCCCATGCTTCAGAACCACCGGGATTGACAATCTTGACAGCATATCCTTTGGTGGTCTTGAGCAGCCAGGAGATGTATGCACAGACGTTGTCCATCTCGTTGTTCTTCAGGTACTCAAAGACGAACCAGTTGTTTCCAAAGACGGGGAATGCACCCTCATCAACGATCGGGGTGTCCTTGATCTCTTCATGAACGTGCCGTGCATAGAGCGGGGGCATTGCAGCTTCCATGACGGTGGTAAATCCCATCCGGGCATATTCATACCCCGTTTTAAAGGTGGTCGGAATTGAGAATCCACCAGACATACGGGTGTTCTTTCCGGTTGGCTGGTACGTGAAGAGCTTGTCTTCCGGACGGTAATTTCTTCCTTCGTTAACTTTCGGACCGGCTACATGTGCATGGATCTCAACTGCACCGGCCATGACGGTCTTGCCCTTTGCATCGATGACCTTTGCCTTGTTGGAGACCTTATCTGCAATCTTTCCGTCCTTGATACAGACATCAGAGACTTCTCCCTTGATTCCTGTCTTCGGGTCGTAGACCTTTCCGTTTTTGATGATATATTCGCTCATGATATATTCCCCTTAGTTTGCCTTGAGTTCCTTGACCCTCTTTAATACCGCTTCAAGGAACTGCTGATCAGTCATCATTCCTTCCGGTGGTTCGACCACTTTTCTGGACTCGATCGGGACATTATCCATACGATAGCAGTTGCCGCCGACCTCAACCCCCACAAAGGCAACCGGTACATGGACCTTACAGATAGCAGTCGTCGGCGTAATGTGTGGATCAATCGCTACCGATGGGAGTTGGGAGATCTCTTTTACGCACTGCATCGGGAAGTGTGCACCAGGATCACTTCCAAGCACGAAGAATGCGTCAATCTCCTTGCGTTTGAGGACTTCAATGGTTCCGGTCTCACCTGGATTATACCGGGCAAATCCCCGTGAGAGGTCAACGGAATACGGGAACCCGAACTGCCATCCGAGGACCTGACCTGATCCGGTCACATTGTAATGTCCTCTCATGGCAATGATGGAGAATTTCGTGTAGTCGTTCAGATCCTTTGTCAGCATGATAGCTGCATCGATGTTATGGTCTTTCCCAAGAGACTGGGTTACACCCATACCGAAGAAGATAACCCCGAAACGACCTGACTTTAAGAGCTCGGCTGCCTCGTATACTTTTTCCTTCGGGACTCCTGCAATGATATCTCCGGTCAGTTGCTGACCACGGACTGCTGCACGAATTGCCTGGAGTAACTCATAATCATATCCCTGCTCAACCTGGAGGTGAACATCGGCAAGGCTTGCGGTATCAGTGCACCGTGGATCGACGACAATAATCTTTCTCTGTTTCTGTCCCTTTCCGGTGAAGTACCCACGGGGGAATATGGAATACCGGGACATGTGACGGGGGTGAGCATGTGCCGGGTTACATCCCCAGAATACAATTCTATCAGCACGGTTCTTGACTTCTCCGAGGGTACAACTCGGGATACCCACATTCTGGACTGCTATAAGGGTGGTTCCGTGACAGACTGCAGCGGTATTGTCAACGAGTGCGCCACACAGTTCCGCAATCTCATGCCCGACACTCTGAGCCTCACATGATGTTGAGGACCAGCCATACATGGAGGGTTTCTTTGCTTTGGCAAGCATCTGGGCTGTGTATTCTATTGCTTCCTCATAGGTGATCTCTTTAAATGAGCCATCCTCCTGGAGTTTTCGTGGCCGGGTCACCCGGTGGGCGTGATCAGATGAGTGAAGGAATTTTTCTGCACCGATTGCACATGCATTCTCAACATCTAAGATCTTCTTCCCTTCATCATCCGTGATAACCGTGAGATCATCGCACAGTGTTCCACAGAAGGGGCAGATTACATCGGTTATTGTTTTTGACATTATGCGTCACCCCAGCATTTTGATCTGACAAGTTCGAGTGAGTTCAGAACTTTCTCTTTCTCTGCGGGTTCAATGGTGATGGGTACACCCTTGAATGTCGGCATACCGGTGCTATAGGTTTCAGGACTTATCACACTGTTTGCCCATGGACCCATCGGAATGAATGCAACACCCGGGTGGGGTCCCTGTGTTGCCTCAATCGCCTTTACAACGACCTCGCCATATTGGCTTTTCACCTTGACATTGGTATTCTTCATTATGCCAAGGCGCTTAAAATCAGAATTATCGATCTCGATAATACCACAGGCTTTCATGTACCTGTCGGTCTCTTTTCCGCCTTCCATGGAGACGCCCTGCTGAATAGTGCGCCCGGAAATCAGATTGATAGTAATTGCACTCATAATGCTCCTCGTAACGAAGAAAATCGCCGATGAACAGTCATATGAACGGGAGATATCCGAACATATGATACCCTTCCCGGAACACCCCAGGATGAGGATTCCTGATGAGTTCCGTGATACAAGAATTCTCCCTTTTTCGACATATATATTTATTGTATTTAATCTGAAAAATTGATGATTTAATGGTGAAACATACCAGATAATCAAATATATTTTCCCCGTAGGGCAGAAAATTAACTTTTATAAGATATAATTGTATATACTAGGGAGATTAATCTTTTTTCATTAATTTTCAGGGAGGTATAGTGCATGTCATTGGTGTTCTGAGTATCTATAAAGAGATTTCTCACCCTCCCGCGCAGATTGGTGATTATCTGTGAAAAATAACGAATGCGGAGAGGAATGAGAGAAATAAACAGGTGTGTTAACTTTATTTAAATAACTCCATGCAGGTATTATATCAAATCTTTTGACTATCCCCTGTGGCAGGAACATTCAGAAAGAAATCCTCAATAAAACATTCATATACCTGTCTGAAATGGTTTGAATCACACACACATCATGAGCAGATATAATGTAAATGTGGTTTTACGTTGCCCGTCTCATATGATAACTATTCCGGTTTTCTTTTTGGGTACCGATCACGATGATTCAAACCGTATCCGATGTGATCCGGTATAAATTGTCATATATGGCGGACGGACAAATCCTGCAAGTGTCATATTTGTCTTTTGTGCAAATTCAATCCCTCCGGCAAATGCTGCGTTATTGCTTACCATCACAGAAATCCCTGCACGGTACGCTTTTGCAACCATGTCAACCAGAAGCCTGCCTGAGCACACAATATAACACGACCTGAGATCTGCACCTTTCATCA
>NZ_DAONKG010000109.1:0-8219 GCF_035406105.1 Methanospirillum sp. | reverse complement strand
TACCGGGTTATTCCGCCCCTCCGTGACGACCTGACGACAATGCCTACGATCTTCTCCTGCTTCCATGCGATGATGTCTAATCTTCTTCTCTTTCCGGCCAGACGTTCAGCAGAATATCCGGCGGAGGTGAGTTTTTCACAGGCGGCATGGATTGCGACCCGTCCTGCATGGGAGAGATCAGACATCAGGTGTTCCTCCTGGATGCGACGGGGAGAATGTTTGTATGATGATGCAGACATGAGAAAGTAGATGAAAGAACAGGATCCATTATCCTGATGAACCCCGCTGATATCAAAAGTGTACCAAACCTGTAGATTCCGCGGAGGGTTATTCTGTATTCAGTTATTTGCTCATGTAAATCGTTTATGATTCCAGTGGGTGTTATGTTTTCACCAGCCCTGCCAGATCATACCCGGCCCTCAAATGTCTGAAATGTTCCATATAAGGAAGACCATTCTGGCGTATTCTGAAGACCGAAAGTCTTTACAGGGAGTACGGATATCCAGTCTTGTCAGACGATCCTCCTGCGCAATTTTTCAGGTATCAGGGGCTGAATTGATTGTGTATGCGTGATAGAGGTTATTATATGGGATGAATGGTGGAAGATGATTCACCCCTCGGGTGTGATCTGAATATGTGGTTTTTTTTCTCATATACCAGGGAATTATTCATGAGTTTTTTGTGCTGTCACCAGGGATACCAGGCATATGGTTCAGGAAGGAGCGTTCGTGCCGCAGGAGGGGTTTATATGGAGGGGGACGGGTGAGGGGAGTGTTCGGGGGGACGCATACAAAAAGGAGTCTGACGGGGTGTTTTACAGGAGATGACCTTGGGGCCCGGGCTTTGGTAATGGCGGCCACGATGCATAAATCTGGTCAGAATTCAATCTTCTCCAGATGTTCATCAAGCAGATCCAAATAGCGGGCATACATCTCAATCTGTTCCGCCATCCGGATCGTGTGAGATATGGGCATCTGAAAGTCCATTTCCGGTGTTATCTCTCCACAGAACATATTTGCATAATCAGAGAGCATCTCTTCAATCGTACGGCAGACCTCCCGCTTTTTCCGCCCGATACTATCAATACCTGATTCGTTTTCGGATGGTATGAGGAACTCTTGTAAAGCCCTGAAAAAAGAGGATGCCGGTATATCTCCGGTCATGATACCCGTCCTGAAAGTCCGATTATCCAGTACTCCCCGTCATCATTCCGCTCTGATGAAAAGAACGTCAATGCCCTGAATTTTCGAATCATGTCTGCCCATAGTATCGCTGTGCTGATACAGGATGTGAGGGATAATCCCAAAGATATTGCCATAAGAATGTTTTCAAATCCCATTATCGTCTCCAAATTCCATTCTCTCTGTCATGTTCAGATCACCGAAGGCATCTGATGCATGACTGAGTACCCGTGTTCCATCGTTACCTGCTGCCCGTGTAAGCAGAATTCCGGTTCCGTTTGCCATGAGTAGAAACTCTGATGTGGTACGCTGCGAGAGCGTGGATGCGTACATTCCCTGCTCCATGAGCCCAAGTACGGTAGTCGTATACCGTGATTCCGTTCTATTGTCCCGGTTTCCCAGGAGACAACCCGGGGGATCTGCGGTTCTGCTTTCATTCGCACCGGAATATTCAAAAATTCCCACCGGTCCCTGTGAGATGATCCGGGTATGAGTATTCACAGAATCCCTGGCAAGAATATCACGAAGAATCATGGCCGAATCTACGGCAAACAGACTTTCTGACCAGGAACGGTCAGGCTGCATAACTGATGATGAAACAAACGACGCTCCATTGCAGGTAATGGAAGAAGTAACCGAATCTGCACAGACCGGTGACTGAATGAACAGAAGAACGAGGAGGATGATTCCTTCCTTGTTCACGATTGCACCTTCGTTTGCA
The DNA here is from genome assembly GCF_035406105.1 of Methanospirillum sp. Lineage (GTDB taxonomy): Archaea > Halobacteriota > Methanomicrobia > Methanomicrobiales > Methanospirillaceae > Methanospirillum. The sequence continues at coordinate 6,317 of NZ_DAONKG010000109.1, read as the reverse complement.
CTCGTCCCACCCATTCAGGCAAGTGCCGGGATGGTGTCAGCCCAGGTCTTGATTGTGGCAATCACTTCATCAGACTCATAACTGCTGACCGAGACATTGTTCCGTCTGAAGGTGACGTTATACAACTCACCATTTGCATCATGACATTTGAGGGTGACCTGAAATCTGTCATCTGAGCTGTCATGGGAACCAGTCCCTCCCATGGCGGTTCCCAGAGCTTCCTGTGCCAGAATGGTGGTAACTATGGTATCAAATCCGGCTGCCGATGGTGCTCTGACTGATATCCGGCCAACCTGCTTTCCGGCGTTGTTCTCATACACGATGGTACCAGAGTAGATCTCGGAGTTCTTCGTGATTGCCGGCAGGGTTTCTCCACCGGAAATGTAGGGGGTACATCCCCAGGGGTTATCTGCAAGGATGTTCCCGATGATGGTGCTTAATGCTGCCTTATTCTCCAGCGGGGTAGATAATTCCCGCACGGAACTTTTCACAACCGATTTTGATACAAAATCTGCCATTGTTCGTTCTTGCTCCTGTCACTTCTGTGACACATACATATGAGGAGTGAGGATATGAATGGCTGAAAAGAGCTGGAAAACGAGAGGCAAATGGGTCTGATTTTCTGGTTATACGGATAATGAGAGCTCCTGATATGAAACGGAAGGCTGGGCACCGGATTGTGCATGCGATGGATGCCTGGATGGGTATTGGATAATCCCGAGGTGAATGGCGGAGATGATCATCACTGGAGTCAGTGCCTGATGCAATCAATGCGGTATCAGTTCCCTGCCGGTCCGTCTCTCTCCTGGACCGGACGGAACATCCCTCTGGGTATGGTTATCTCAAATCGTGCACCATGCCCGGCCTCACCAGTCTCATGAATCATCAGGCCGGTGATGGACAGTACTTCCCGTGCAAAGAATAACCCAAACCCCTGGTTTGACGGGTCACCATGCATGAAGATCTGCTCCTTTCGTTCTGGTTCAATTCCGCATCCGTCGTCGGTGATGATCAGGACAAGATCCCATCCCCGCTCCTTGGTGCATGCGGTGATCGTGCTGACATGACCGCCATGAATGACTGCATTATTGAGAATGTTGGTCAGTGCCTTTTCAAAGAATGGATCTGCAAATACCTCATATGATCCAATCTCCTGAACATGGCGTATCTCTGACAGGTTTACATGTGAGGCGGCGAAGATATAGATTTCGCGAAGATTCTGCCATGTTGGAGGATTCATTCCCATATCCTGAAAATTACGGGTATTTATGATGTGTGCATTCAGCCTGCCGACGATCTCCTGGATCTTGTCAAGGATTTCTATGACCGCTGGTTCAGTGGCGACTGTTTTACAGATCTCAAGGTAGCCGCGGAGAACAAATCCCTGATTCTGAATCTCATTTCGTGTAATACTGGCAAGCATGTTCAGTTTCCGGTTCACCCGGTTCATCGCTTCCTTAATCTGACGGTTTTCTGATATATCTGCGCAGACCATGATGGCTGCAATAAGTTTTCCAACACTATTGACGATAGGGGAGGCATTGATGAGCACATGCCTGACAGAACCGGTCTGGTCAGCAATCCCTGCCTCATACCCGGTTGTGACAATTCCTTCGGCTGCTTTTCGGAGCGGATGTTCTGGTTCAGGTATCCGGGTACCGGTATCTGGGTCACGGAGGGAGGCGGTTATACGGGTGAAAAAATTCATTCCTGCTTGTATGGTTTCAGAGTCAATGCCGAATAATTCGCATGCGGCGGTGTTTATGAGATGGATCGTTTCATCAGGAAGACGGATCAGGACCATCGCCACATTACTTTGATTAAACGCTGCATCCATGAGGATTTTCAGTTCTGCCAGTTCTGATTCGGTTTTTTTGCGGTTGGTGATATTGACATGAGTTCCCACAATCCGTGTCGGTTTGCCGGTCGGATCTTTGCTGACCGTCATGCCCCGTGACATGATCCAGATGTATTCGCCTTGTTTTGTCCGCATGAGTACCTCAATCTCAAAGGAGTCATGCTCTCCGCTCAGTATTCCTGATACAACTGATGCTGCCATCTGGCGGTGATCAGGATGCAGGTGCATGAGCCAGACTTCGTAATTGAAGGGGATCTCATCTGCCTCATACCCCAGCATGTGATAGTAGCCTGGACTAAAGTAATATCCTTCAGGGTCTGTCTGCCAGTCCCATATCCCGTCCCTGGTGGCCTGCATGGCAAGGTTGAAGCGTTCCTCCGATGCAGCCAGGGCTCTTCGGTTTTCATCCAGTTCCTGAATGTGCAAGAGCAGGGTGCGTTCTGATTCCTGGAGCCTACGGTTTTTCTCTGTGAGTTCTTCAGTCTGTTCCCGGACCTTTTTATTCAGTTTTGTGTTGTATCTTCGAAGGATTATGACATAAATGCCAAAGAACAGGAGTATTCCTCCGGATATGAGCAGAATTGCTCTCAGGTACTGCACCAGGGATTCGGAGAAGAAGTTTTCTCCAAACCATTTATCCCTGATTTTTTTCATCTCTCCTGATTCCTTGAGCTGTTCAATTGCCTGGTTCAGATCAGAGAGCAGGGCAGACCTGCCCTTGGTGACGGCGATCCCGTACGGTCGTTCCGATTCTGGTTCTCCTGCCATCTTCAGGAGATCGGTTGCCTGAAGTGCCTGTAGGGTATACATCCCGACATAGTAATTTCCGATAAAGAGATCCGCTTTTTTATCAATGACCGCCTGTAATGCCTGCATCTGGTCAGGATACTCAATAATTGTCAGGTTTGGGTATTCTCTTTTCAGCCGTTGTGTATTCATGTCTCCCTTCTGACCGGCGACTGTCCCGTTCCAATGTGAGAGGCTGGAGGTTGGGAGGTGGAAATTATCCTTTCTCATAAACCTGGCTGTCCGCTGATTTATGGTCCGTTCGGTAAAGTCAAAGAGGGTTTTTCGTTCATCGGTGAATGCAACGCCGATGAGGATGTCACGGTCTCCTCTGGCCACGAGGTCAATGGCCTGTGACCAGGGTACAAGTTCGATGTGAATGGTCCGGTTGAGCAGTTTTTCGATACCATGCATAACGTCTACGTCATAGCCGGCAGGTTCTCCATTCTCAAGGTACGAAAAGGGAGGGAAATTTTCATCGCCGACGGCGGAGAGATCCCGTGTGGTGTCAGATTGAGGATACCCGCGATCCTTATCAGAATACCCATAGATTAAGAGAATTCCGGTGATAATGAGCAGGAAGACTATGAGATACACCAGTATTCTGTACTGCACCGGCAGGTCTTTGTAAAAGGTCTGTGTGATATCCATCAAGTATCGGGTAATTCATATACCCCTTTTACCTCTTGACAGATATCTGTTTCTTTTGAATGATGAGGGATGAGAGTGAACCAATAGAGCCAAATATTTTTCTGAATGTCAGGAGACTTTTATGGTAATGAAGTATGTGTGTGCGTACTGCAATACGGAGTTAAGGCCCGAATCAGCGGAAAAAGACGGGGTCTCTCATGGGATATGTACTTCATGTTATAACCATATCAAGGCAAGCCTGGGAGTTGATCTAAAAGAGTATCTGAATATGCTGGATCACCCTGTTTTTCTTGTCGATGATGATGTGAAGGTGCTCTCAGCCAATTATAAAGCAGGACATCTGATTGGGAATAAGACCCTTTCTATTCATGACAAGCGTCTGGGAGAGGTTTTCGAATGTGAACATGCACTCAGATCTGAGGGGTGTGGAAAATCAGTCTGTTGCTCCGGATGTGCAATACGAAAAGCGGTCTCAACAACGTACATGACCGGAAATCCGGTGATAAAAAAACCTGCTTCACTGGTATCTGAGATGTCCGGAATTCCTACCACCATCGATCTGTATATCACCACATACAAGGTTGGAGATGTCGTATTTCTGATGGTTGAACCTTCAGAAGGGGAACAGTAATATGGAATTGTGAAGGGCAGAGATTTCAGGGGTTGCGTTCATTTGGCTCATGTGAAAGGGTGCGAAGTATCTTTCTGATGAAATAGTATGGATATCGAAAAGGACGATGAAAATCACCTGCAAGACAGGGAACAGATCAGGTATCTGTCGTCAGGTTCATTTTTTTTAAATCGTATGGCATATATCTCCTCGATAAACTCCGGAAGTGGTTCTTTCCATGATTCCTGTTTACTGGGTGCATATGAACTAAATTTTTTGGGATTCAGACCAAGTTCTTTTGCCATCCGTATATGCTCATCGGTGAGATTATACCGTTTTTTACGTAATTCCATGTTTTATCCGACATTCAGCACGGGGTGTTCAGCGATAACAAAACCCCATGAGCCGCGTCGATGTCGATGAGAACAGGAATATTTATTATTTTTTACGCACTGTAAAAACTATGCCCGGAGGAGATCTTCCGTTATCATATCCGGAACAATATACCATCCTGTATGTTGATGATGAACGGGATATGCTCAATCAAGGAAAAAACCTCATCGAAAAAACGGGGAGATGTAAGGTACAGACAATGTCGTCAGCCATTCAGGCTCTGGATCTGCCTGATATTCTGACCTATGATGCAATCGTATCAGAATACCAGCTGCCGGGAATGGATGGAATTACCTTTCTCAAGGAGAACAGAAAGAAAGATACTGAAATCCCCTTTATTCTCTTCACTGGTCGGGGAAGAGAAGAAGTTGTCATTGAAGCTATCAATAACGGTGCCAATTTTTATATTCAGAAAGGAGGAGATCTGGTCTCCCTTTTTGCAGATTTGACCCATAAAATCCTCCAGGCAATAGAATATAAACGAGCGAATAAACTGATATCATACCTCAATATAAATCAACGAAAACTTGCAAAAGCCATGAATCTCGCGCATGTGGTACATTGGGAATATGAAGCCCTTACCGATGTATTTACCTTTGATGACTGCTTTTTTGCTTTGTATGGAACCTCAGCAGAGCGTGAAGGAGGAACTCAGTTTTCTTTACAGCGATATTATGAAGAATTTGTACATCCTGATGACCGTGAAGAGGCCTTACGAAAAGTGAGGGAAGGATTGGAAAATCCGGATCCTGATGCGGTGACCTATGTTGAACATCGTATCATTCGCCGTGATGGACAGATCAGGGATATTCTTGTGGGAATGGGTGTTATCAGAGATAGTGACGGTAAAATTATTCGAACCTATGGTGCAAACCAGGATATCACCGAACGAAAAAAAGGAGAAAAAGCACTTGAAAGGGCATATCGGCAGATTCATCTCCTTACTGAAGTTACCAGACATGATATAATCAATAATCTTTCTGAACTCTATCTGTATCTTGATATAGCCCGGAAGGACTGCCCGGATCCACGATTTTCCGAATACCTGGATAATATGGAAGAAGTAGTCAGGATAATCCAGTCCCGGATTGAATTTACCCGGATATTTCAGGAGATTGGAATTGAGAAACCTGTTTGGATTCTGCTTAAAACGATTCTTCCGGGCTCATCCGCCCCTCTTCCGGTTATCTATGATTCCATGATTCAAAGAGTTTCACTTCTGGTGGATCCATTGGTAAAAACAGTTTTTTCAACCCTGCTTGATAATTCGATTCGGCATGGTAAGCACGTTACTGAGATCAGAGTATCGGCCCATGAATCCGGGAATAATCTGATAATCCTCTGGGAGGATAATGGGGTTGGAATTCCTGACGACGAGAAAGAACTGATCTTTAACCGGGGATATGGAAAAAATACAGGATTTGGATTGTTTCTGGTCCGTGAGATCCTCTCGCTTACCGGTATTTCAATCCATGAGACCGGTATTCCGGGTTCAGGAGTCCGGTTTGAGATTCTGATTCCCAAAGGTTCGTTTCGTTTCGATCTGTCGTAGCCCTTGTTCGGCTCAATGTGTGAAAGACAGGGAACTATTGCTTATTGTAGGTTATGACATCGGTTGAAGGGATTTTCAACAGGTTAAAAAACCATTATTCTCATGTGCTCGATTTTCATACTATTCCTACCCTATTGTTATGGTGGATTATCCCAAGCACGGGTAAAAATTATTTGTTTCGAAATCCTTTAGATGAATTGTCAAACCCGCAAGCCCAAAAAAGACTGAATGAATCTGACGTGCTCTGGTTTCACCCCTACCGTGTATGGAGTGATGTGGATATTAGCTATAGATGCTCTATTTTGTCTTGAAAAGATTGAGCAATTTGATTCCATGCAAGACAGCTTTATGGCCTGATACCTATTCGAGCAAGGCCAGGGGGATCAACCATACCTCCACCAATTCAAAGATAAAAATCGTTTTTTGGAGTCTGTTTCTAATCACACATCCTCATTACTCATGAATTA
>NZ_DAONKG010000108.1:0-8303 GCF_035406105.1 Methanospirillum sp. | reverse complement strand
GGAAACCACTCCAGACTGGCCAGATCCTGGCATCTGGTGGAGTATCATCGAAGAACTCGGAGTTACGATATTTTACACAGCGCCCACCGCCATCCGGATGTTTATGCGTGTCGGAGAAGAATGGCCGAATAAGTATAACCTTGACTCGCTCCGGATCATTGGTTCGGTCGGGGAACCGCTCAACCCGGAGGCATTTGAATGGTATTACCGGGTTATCGGGAAGAACCGGTGTCCAGTCCTTGATACCTGGTGGCAGACCGAGACCGGGATGCACATGATTACAACACCCCTGGGCGAGCCAATGAAACCCGGATTTGCCGGTCTTCCGATTCCGGGTGTTGAGGTGGATGTGGTAGATACGGAGGGGAATAGTATGCCACCCGGACAGGGGGGACATCTGGTGATTAAAAAACCCTGGCCATCCATGATGCGGACTGTATATCATAATGATGAGCGGTACCGGAAGTACTGGAACCAGATCAGGAACTATTACACCGCCGGAGACCTGGCGGTAAAGGATCAGGACGGATATATCATGATCCTGGGCAGGTCTGATGATATCATCATCGTAGCAGGTCATAATCTCGGAACTGCAGAGGTTGAATCGGCCCTGGTTGAGCATGAGGCAGTTGCAGAAGCGGCAGTCATCGGAGTTCCGGATGAGATCAAGGGTCAGGCGGTCAAGGCATTTGTCATCCTGGTCAAAGGGTATGAGCCAAGCCAGAAACTGGTGTCTGAACTGACCTATCATGTCAGGATGAGTATCGGGCCGATTGCGATGCCTGCTTCAATCGAGTTTGTCGATACGCTTCCGCGAACCAGGAGCGGGAAGATAATGCGGCGGATTCTGAAAGCAAAAGAGATGAATTTGGATCTCGGTGATACCTCAACTCTTGAGGAATAACCTGGGGATCGGGGTGATAGAATGGATAAAGAATTAAAAATGACTGCAACCGGTAGTCGTATCTGGGGTATGGAAGCCGAAAAAGGCAGGTGGATACTTGTTTTTCTGGGGATGGTCATTAATCTCTGTCTGGGGAGTGTGTATTCATGGTCGGTCTTTGTCGGGCCGCTGACTGACTATTTCACAAAAACCCTTGGGCAGTCAGTAACCGCAAGTGAGATCCTGATGCCGTTTTCGGTGTTTCTCGCATGTTTTGCCATCGCCATGCCGCTGACAGGAAAATATCTTGATATCCATGGACCGCGGAAGATCATCATGGCCGGCGGGATATTGACCGGTCTTGGCTGGGTACTGGCATCATTTTCAACGTCGGTACTCATGCTCTACGTCCTGTACGGGGTCATAGGCGGGCTTGGTGTGGGCATTGCCTATGGTGCCCCTGTCGCAACAGCGGCCAGGTGGTTTCCTGACCGGCGTGGGCTGGCCGTCGGACTTGTCCTCCTTGGATTCGGTTTCTCGGCATTTATCACGGCAAATCTTGCCGGTGTACTTATCGGGATGACTGGTGTTATGGGTACTTTCAGACTATTTGGCATCGCTTTTGTGGTCCTGACGCTGCTTCTGGCGCTCCCGTTCAGGTTCCCTCCATCCGGGTGGACTCCGGACGGCTGCACGATACCAGCAGCAGCTGCAGGGCCTGCATGTTCTCTTACTCTCCCCGAGATGATCCGGTCCGGCCGTTTTTATGCCCTTTGGATCTGCTACTTCATCGGATGTCTGGCTGGTCTTATGGCGATCTCCATCTCCAAACCAGTCGGATCAGAGGTTGTGGGCATTGAGGCAGCCCTTGGGACCATGCTGGTCGGTTTTTTTGCCATCTTTAACGGTGGTGGACGACCGGTATTTGGGGCACTGACCGATAAGATAAACCCCCGGAATACGGCCATCGCCTCATTTCTCCTAATCGGAGGGGCATCACTGCTGCTTGCATCAGTCCCGTCAGTCTTGGTCTACATCCTTGCATTTGCCATCCTCTGGGGGTGTCTGGGCGGATGGCTTGCGATTGCCCCAGCTTCAACGGCCCGGTTCTTTGGGACCGGTGATTATCCGCGATGTTATGGTGTCGTCTTTCTTGCCTACGGAGCAGGAGCAATCGCAGGACCACAGATCGCCGGATATATCCGTGATGCAACCGGGTCGTATCTTGGAGTCTTTCCGGTTGTAGCCGTTCTTGCCCTTATTGGCATTGTTACAGCATATTTCCTGAAAGATACATGACCTCCATTTTTTCCCGGCATGTATTCCGGAACGCCGGCGTGTGATGGCTGACTGATTCTTCAATGAATGAAAAAAAGAGGATAAGAATTGCAGAGATTTTTTAAATCCCCTGCATCAGACTTTTTCAACAGTAATTTTCACCCGGTCGCCTGGCTGAAGACCATGCCCCTTTGGGACATCGATGTTAAACCAGAGGACTTTTGGATCATTCTGGGTGTTGTCCTGTGACATCAGGCAGTCTTTGTACTCATTAATGTCTCCGACAAATTCCAGGTCAGATTCAAATGAAATAATCTCCTTCATACCTATGCGTATCGGGAAAAAAGAATTTAATTCTTTACCGGGGATACCATCCAGGTGGTGCTGTTGGAATAGCTCCACTTGACTATGGTAAGTTCCTGACAGATCTCTGCAAGAATTGCCATGTTGGTCCCCACTTCCTTGGAAGACAGTCCCAGGTCTTTTGCAATATACTTCGACTTGAAGTAATGTCTTCCGGATTCGAGCCCTTTTCTGAGATAAGTAATAAGTCGCGACTGCGTCTCGTTGTACTTCTCTCTAAATTTTATGTGTGATGGCATTATGAGACCTCCATCAGCGTACTTTACAGATTCGATTGCAGAGATTTAAAGTTACCTTAATTATCATGATCTATCATGATTAATAATTAAGCCGTTGGAAATTCTCCAATTTTCTCTGATAAGCGTGCAATGACCTCTTCCCGCATTCCTTCGACAAATTTTATGCTTCCAACAACAAGGTGGCCGCCCCCGTTTACCCCTGCTCCCGGTATCTCTTCACGGAGTTCGCGGACCATCTGCGGGATATTCATAAGGACGCCCCGGGATCTGAGTACAACAAAATCCGGCCCGAATCCAAGCGTAACAACCGGTTCTCCCGTGTATTGCTGACATAACCGATCATGGACCTCACCGCAGGTCTTTCCAGGTGGCGGGAAGGTGAACTTATGGGCATGGATCTCCACATCAATCTGAAAGAGGTGCGCTCCATTGGGCAGCTTTGACGCGATGACATGCGGCATGCAGGTTTTCATCTGTTCAGAGATCGCAAACTCGGCTTCTGCAACCAGCAGGTCGACCATCTTCCGGTACCGGTCATGATCCCCGTTCAAGTCCAGAATGTCCTTGATAAGTTCTTTCCCATCATTAAACCTGATATAGAACTGGATATAATCAAGGGCGAGTGCAATCTTTCTACAATCTTCTTCTGAGTACCGATCGGCCACAAGATCGAGGTACTGCTGACGTTCAGGTGCTTCACTCCGGTCAGCAACCCCCGCAACTGCCGCGATATGGCGCACCTGGTGATCCACCTTCGGGAATATGAGCCGGGCGATCTCAGTCCCGAGCATCCCGGCAGTAATCCCGTAATCTCCATCCACATGATAGGGGTTTACATGGGCGTTCAGGTACTGGTCCACAATCGCATCCGGGTGATGGTGATCAAAGACGATCATCGGGATGCCATAGACCTGTGCCATCTTCATTGCCGGCAGGTCCTCCTCAGTTGACCCGTTGTCAGTCAGCATGATGAGCGGCATCTTCTGCCCGAATCTGATATTGTCACGGGTCGCATAATCAAGATCCCGGACGATGTCCTCTATCTCATAAAAGGGAGCTTTTGAGGGGGCACGCTTAAAGAGGTAGTTTGCCGTATCATAGTCACCGCCTGAATCATTGATGAGAGCAACAACAGCCTGTTCAATGGCAACCGCTGAACAGATACCGTCTGCATCGGCATGGTGACGGAGCAGGATGGGCTGTGCGGTAAAGACGGCACGACGGATCTGTTTTGCAATCTTTCTCATCTCCGGTCTGAGCCGTTCAAGGACCGGGCTTTCGATGAGCAGGGGGATATCATCAGGTTCTGCCCGATCATCGATGGCCTTTTCAATGCGGTCCAGTACCTCTTTTGCTTCAGGCCCGTGCAGTACCTCAAGCCGTGCCAGTTCCACCTGGACCTGCCCGCCCCGCATCATCACATCCCCGGTTGCCCTGACCATATCACCCTGATTTACCTCTGGAAATGCCCGCTTGCCTGCTTCGATAAAACCAGCAGCATTTTCATTCCCGCTCTCGTCAACAAGGGTGAAAATGGTCGGCCCTGATGTCTGTTTAATCTGGGCCACCTGGCACTCAAGGGTCACAGTTCTTCCGACTTTTTTCCCAAGTTCCTCAAGTTTTGTTGTCCGTCGTTTGCAGACAACCGGCTGAATCTGATATGAGGAGATGACGATCTCTTCAAGGTCAATATTACCATTGTCCCGGATATTGCCGACCCTGACAATAACGGTGTCACCCTCCCGGTGACTCATCAGCATATTGGATTTATGGATAAGCCCCTTGATTGAACTATTCAGATATACGAACGCTCCAAAATTTGCAAAACCCTGGATTGTCCCGGTATACGTCTTTCCTATGACGATGTCCGTAATACTGCACCCATCGCCAAGGCTGTAAACTATTGTCTCTGTTCCTGTTGGCATACGATTCACCAGAGCGATATCCGGCCCGTCAGCCGGCAGCAGTAATTAGAAAATTCTGCTCCATTGAAGGCGGAATGTAACGTTTCGCGTCAGAAGAATACCGCCTCCACCCAGGAAGCGGTTCATATGAGTGTTGATAGTATCAGCCTTTCTCCTATTTCAGGAGATCTGTTATCACACAATTCCTGTGGGGGTGCATCACCAGACTGGCTTTTGCAAAATGAAACATTATACATTCCGAAAGGGGATATCAATAACGGTAAGATCGTCAGGAGCCAGAATTTCTCCGGAAAAATGTACTCGTGCATCAGCAACATGGGTCTCTGTTGAGGTATACCGGGTGCTGAAATGAAAGAGGGCAAGACGGGCAGCCCTGAGCGTATGAGCAACGATTCCTGCCTCTGCCGCAGTCGCATGCATAAACTCTTTTGCCCGCTCCACTTCCTGATGATCAAACGTTGCATCATGAATGAGCAGATCTGCATCTTCACCAATGTCAGCAAGCTCTGAAAGAACCGGCCTCGTATCCCCGGTATAGATTACTTTCCTGCCCGGTCTCATCGGCCCCATAACCATTTCAGGAGTAATGATCCGTTCGTTCCCGTCAACGGTAATGGTAACCGGAGATCCCCGCTGGAGTTTCCCGAAAAGTGGTCCGGGACGTATGCCCAGCTCAATGGCACGTTCCCGGTTAAACCGTCCGGGCCTCATGTTCTCTTCAAAGATGTATCCGACTCCGGGAATTCCGTGATCAGTTTCAAAAACCCGGATAGAATACCCCTCATACATGAGAATGTCTCCGGCTCTCACCTTTTGTGACTCAACCGGAAAACCGATTCTGGTTCTGCATATCCGTTTGATATCAGCAACCATCTCATGCACACAGTCAGGGCCGGCGATCGTCAGCGGCTGTTCGCGCCCGTTAAAGGACATGGTCTGAAGAAGCCCGATAATGCCAAGAAAATGGTCTGCATGCCAGTGAGTAATATATATAACCTCGGGAGAGAACCCGGCACGGGCCTTCATCATCTGCCGCTGTGCCCCTTCTCCACAGTCAAAGATCAGGTCATGAGACCCCCACTTCAGGAGAATGCAGGGGAGGCTTCGGGAAATGCTGGGCAATGCCCCTGACGTTCCCAGAAAAAAGATCTGGAGAGTCTCACCAGCGATTATGTCCACCCCCGGATGGTGGCGAGGGATCGTTTTGCCTCCGGAATGGATCTTCCTTCCACAACCACAACGCCGGAATACTCCCTGATAAGCGCCTCTGATACCCGTTTCCAGTTGACCGTACCATCACCAATAGCAAGATGCTCGTCATGATTCCCATGGTTATCATGAATATGGATATGTGATGCAGACGAAATTACCTTGAGAAAGTCATTGACCTTTCCCATGGTATGGGCATGACCAACATCGATCGTCATCGAGACCCCTTCTATGCCTTCTATGACACCCTCAATCTCTTCAGGGTATCGGCAGAGAAAGTCATGGATATCAGGCATATTCTCAAGACAGGCAATAACTCCGTATTCTGTCGCAGTTTTTCCAATCTCCCGCATCGCCTCTTTTTGCAACTGCCAGATCTTATCCGGGACCAGTTTTCCGGTACAGGAGAGATAACCAGGATGAATGGTCACCCGGTTGGTGATCTCTGAAGAAAGCCGGATGCACTCCGTCAGCTGCCGGACGGTCTCCCGCCAGATCGGATCATTAATTGCCGCCGGGTTCAGGTCACCAAACGGGGCATGAACCGTGGCCTGAAGAGACGTTGACTGAAGCGTCTCGATAACCCGCTCATACTGTTCTTTCCTCCCAAAATGGTAATTCCCGTCTGCACAGATCTCCCATCCGTCAAAGCCGGCCTCTTCAATACCATAAATCCATACAATATCATCCCAGACCTTTGATGATGATCCAAAAAAGTATCTGATGCTCATGCTGTGGTCCTCATCCTGTTCAGATACTCCCTGACCTTCTCATGAAACTCGTCCCGTGATCCGGTATTGTTTATTCTGACCGATGCAAGTTCCATGGCGCGTCCAAGGCCAAACGAACACTCCCGTTCATCCCGTGCGATGAGTTCATTCATATCCTTCAGGTCATCCGGGCGACCCCGCTCTGATAATCTGGCAAACCTGATTGCACGCGGTGCCTCGATAGAAACCAGGGAAAAATCAGGGTATGTTTCAGAGAACAGAGTCACCTCGGCATCCCCCCGTATGCCGTCAACCAAAACCAGATCTCCCTGTTGCCGGTTGATGACCGGGATACACACATGAGCGATCGCAGCCATTCCGTACTGTTCACGAAGTGCCCGTGCGACAATACCCATACTCTCGTCTGTCTGGTCAAGCCCGCGGTTTTGAACTTCTTGCCTGATGACATCACCCATGACTACAACCGGAATTCCCATCTCCTGTGCTATAGAGGAGAATTCACCTTTTCCCGATCCCGGCATTCCCACGACTGCGATTACCTTCATATCGTATCTCTCCGTCACTCCGTGTCCGTATTCTAACCGTGCGGCCAAGCCGGTCTGCTATTTCTTTCAGATTATTCAGATCAAGAGGCCGAATCCCCACGAATACTCCCTGCTGGAGGACTAGGTCAATATCAGGAGCAACGTCATGGGAGATTGTCATCACCTCTTCGCCATATCCGGGAAACAATGTCACCACAACTTCAAAATGGGGAAGTGTTCCGGCATGACAGGCTGCAGTACACAGTGTCAGTGATTCCTTAACCTGTTTTCCAACTGCCCGCTCCTTTCCCCTGACGGTATACAGGTTCCACTCGGCCTTGATATCAAGGGCAATATGATCAATCAGCCGCTTTTCAATGAGTGTCCGGATAACATCGGGAAACACCCCGTTCGTATGCAGACCGGTAGAAAGACCGATTGATTTGCTGTACTCGGCAAGGGCGAAAAGCGCAGCTGGTTGCATAGTCGCTTCACCACCGGAGAAGATGACCCCGCTGATGAGTAAAGACGAAGAACGAATGAGCTCTGCAATCTCTTCAACAGGTCTTCTGTCTTCACCGGTTAGAATACTCTGGTTCTGACAGTACCAGCATTTGACCGGGCACCCCCTGAAAAAAACCACACATACAGATTTTCCCCGCCAGTCAACAGTGCTGAGCGGGACAAATCCACCAAAGTTGATCTGTACTGATTCAGCCACTTCTCATGAAGGTTTGATCTCACAGTTATAGAATATTCAGGGTCAAACCATGAGTATGCAATATTTCTTGATTACAAATAAACAAAAATGAAGTCTCTTTTGCAAAAAAGAGCCTTTATGTATCTTCTAACGGAACATATAGGCTATGTCAATAGTCGAGGATGCAAAAAAAGGCATCATCACCGAAGAAATGAAGGTCGTAGCGGCTCAGGAAGGCGTTACTGAAGATTTTATCCGACGGGGGATCGCAAGCGGCCAGATAGTCATACCCGTCTCACCGTATCGGAAAGTGAAACTCTGTGGTATTGGGAGTGGACTGCGAACCAAGGTGAACTGTTCAGTCGGAACCTCGACCGATATTGTTGATGTTGATATGGAGGTTGAGAAGGTAAAGGCCGGGGAGCGTGCCGGTGCCGATACCATCATGGAA
>NZ_DAONKG010000107.1:0-8449 GCF_035406105.1 Methanospirillum sp. | reverse complement strand
CAGAAACCTGGTCACTGTATCACTCTTTTCTTCCGGTTTGATAATGGTCAGATAGAAATTACTACGAATGGCTCATTCAGTGTGTCCGGCTGACCGGGCATGGATGCTTGATAATCCCTTGCGGTCGCTTCTCATCAGACCGAAGAGGTTGCTTAAACCCTATATCAGGCCAGGAATGACAGTTCTTGATGTGGGATGCGGACCTGGATTTTTTACCAGAGTCCTGGCAGATCTGGTCGGGCCCACCGGACAGGTCATTGCTGCAGATCTTCAGCAGGAAATGCTCACTATGACAGGGTCGCGGATGACGCGAAAAGGGGTTTCTGACCGGGTTCTCCTCCACAAGACATCAGCAGAGTCGTTACAGCTCCAGATGTCTGAAACGGTTGATTTTGCAATCGCTTTTCATGTGGTCCATGAAGTGCCATCTCCTTATACCCTGTTTTCCGAGGTGTTTGATTGTAGTAAGCCGGGCGGGCTTTTTCTGGTGAGTGAACCAAACGGACATGTAAACCGAACTGAATTCGATCAGGAGATGAAGGATGCACTGGCTGCCGGTTTTATTATCGCACGGGAGCAGCATAGCAGATGGGAACATCAGGTCATTTTGCAGAAAGTATGAACCAATTCTTTTTGATGCGGGAGTATGTTAGGCAGATACTTCATGAGCCAGGATCACACGGATTTGATCATACTCTCCGGGTGATGGCCCTGTGTGAGTATATCGGAAAAAAAGAGCAGGCAGACATGGATATCCTGATTCCGGCAGCCATCTTTCATGATATTGCACGACCTCTTGAGCGATCGACAGGAGTTTTGCACGAGGTGAAAGGAGCTGAAATGGCAGCTGAGTTCCTGAACGAAATATCATACGGGTCAGAGCGGATTTCCCGTATTCTGCATGCGATCAGAGCCCACCGGTTCAGTACTACCCTGTTGCCAGAGACCCTGGAGGCCAAAATTCTTTCTGATGCTGATAAACTAGATGCCATGGGGGCTGTCGGAATCGCACGGGCATTCATGTCAGCCGGTGAGCGGAGCGGGGATATACAGGATGGTCTTGACCATATCCATGGGAAATTGCTCAAATTACCTGATCGTATGTACACCAGGACCGGGAGAGAGATGGCAAAACGGAGGCATGCATTGCTGGCTGCATTTGTTCAGGCATTGGAGGAGGAACGGCAGATGGAGCGTGATCCCGTATGAGAGGGAGATACGGATGGTATATGCAGATCCTGTCATAGGGGAGATGTGAATAATACCCAGTTTTCGTGAGAAAGAGGTGAAATTGCGATATTTTTTTGTATCTCTTCTTCCGAGGAGTATTTATTGGCGATATTGCATCATACTATTTCATAATCTATAAGATTAATTCTGACGAATAGTCCCCTCTATACAATGGTGCACCTATAATGGCCCATATGAGATAATAATCCAGCCATGGATATCTACGCAGGGAGGCTTATCTGTGTCAGACTTGTATAAACAGGGTATTCAATTATTTAAGAATGGTGAATATGAACAGGCATCTGAAATTTTTTTACCCTTCTGGAATCAGACAGGCGCCATCATAAAGCCTGGAATGCACTCGGAGTATGCCTGACCAGACTTGAAGATTTCACCCAGGCACGTACATGTTTTGAAAATGCAGTAAAATTGAGCCCGGATAATCAGATATATAAGAAAAACTTGGAGAGTTTAAAGAGTAAGACCGATGAGCCACCCCCACTTCCCATTCAACTTCCTAAACGAAAAGATATCACCCGGTTTTTGTCGAAAATTAAGACTAATTCCGCAGATTATGCTTGTTTTATTATTGGAAGCCTGTTACTCGGGATATTTTTCATTGCTCCTACGATAGGCATAGTTATTCAATCTCCTGCAAACCAAATACTCGGGCTTTCTGGTGTGATTTTCTATTGTTTTTTTTATTTGCGGTTATCATCCGGAATCTCATTTATTTAGGAATCAGGCTTCGGCATGTCATCTACGGCTTAATATCCTTGGGATGTGCCACTCTTATAGTACTCATTGCAATGAATCCGATTGGCGTAATTACCGGTTCATCAACCACAAATGACACGACGCCCACACCTACTCAGCCAACTCAAGTAACTCCTACCCCTACTCTGAAAAAATGTCCCCCCGTTCACGCCTCATTCACGACGAGCATTGTTGATTATGATCCGTTTCAGGTAACCTTTATAGAAACGAATGGTACAGTTCCATCACACGTCAGGAGAAGATGGGATTTTGGAGATGGAAACAGTTCTACAGAGGAGAGACCTGTCCATACATATGCCAGCCCTCCAAAACCGTATACCGTTACTCTAACGGTATGGAATGCATGTAATGAATCTAATACCAGCACATTACAGGTTTATCCCGACTGTAACCGGATAGTTCCAGAGATTGTCGCCTATCCACGAATTGGAACGGTTCCTCTTAGAGTCTCTTTTACTGACACCTCACCTGTGATTAAAGACGGATATACGTGGAAGTGGGCATTCGGAGACGGAGAGATGATTGAAATCACTGAGAGAACAAAACGGAATGTCAGTCATACCTATTATAAGCCCGGTATCTATTTTGCATCCCTGACAATATCCAATCGCTGCAGACAGAGTCAGTCCGCGATCATATCAATTAATGCACAGGTGAAAGGCACTATTTCAGGGAGACTGTGGCTGGATGAGAATGTCAATGAAACCATTGATCCGGGGGAAAGCAATCTTTCCGGCTGGCAGATATATCTTGAGCATGAAGAAGATGGAGTTTGGAAACCGATACAGGCAACACTGACCGATTCAGATGGAAGGTATCAGTTTTCCATACTGGATTATGGTGGAGTATATCGAATAAGAGAAGATCTAAAACCCGGATTCTGGATTACAACCGGATATGGGGATCGTTGCAATATTTCCGAATCATTTGCTTTGTTTGAATCGGATATGCAGTTTACAAAAAATTTTGGTCATAAAAAGTCTGAATTTAAAAATTTCCATGATATTACCCTTACTTCATCAGGAAACGCCACCATATCTAAGGGGAGTTTCATCCAATGGGTCCAGCGTGGCATGAATGGATATGCCATAGTTAACGAAACCAGGTATGAGCTGCGTAATGAGGATAGATGTGCGATTTACTTTAATGAAAAAAGCAGGAATGCACACATCTCTCTAGCCGGAGATATACATGCAGACAACCTTGGGAATGTGTCACTGGTGATCAATGGAATACTCCTTGATAACGGATTTTGTCATGAGATTGTATCCCCTATGATTGAGAGATATCATTCTGATTTAGACGCAATTATAGAGACTGAAAAAAATTCTTTTTGTAGCCTTATCTGGGATAGAAATTATACAACGGTTGACTGGAAAAAAGAATTGGTAATTCACGACATCATCCCTCAGGAGGTGAAACGGATGAATATTACACTTGATATGAACTCAGTGTTTATTCATGGCAGAGCGAGAGCATTTGAACAACAATAACCTTCAGTAGTAATTCATGATTTCTGTACATTCGTGAGGATAAAAGATGGATGAACGTTTTCGCGAAGGTATGCGACTATATGCTGAGAAAGATTACTCCAGAGCCGAACACATTTTTCGTGAGATATTGAACAATGACCACACAAATCATGTTGTATGGAACGCAATAGGTGTTGTCTTCTCAAAAACTGGTCGTTATCAGCTTGCAGATGAAGCCTTTGAGCAAGCACTCATCCTTCAGCCGGGAAATAGTACCTATGAAAAAAACAGAGACAGGAATCTTCGTAAAATACCATCAGATGATATTCCAGTACCTATGGTTAGCCATCAGGACATGGAAAGATACAGAAAGTGGCGTGTCAGAGGGAAATCACGACTTAATATTCGGACTATCACGTTTATCGTACTGCTAACACTGGCGTTGTGCCTTTTGAGCGGAGGCCTTTTTGCCTATTCATCTGTACAAACTCAAGGCTCTGGATCAGGAAATGGAGCGGTTGAGATGAAAGTCGCGAATGAATTGGGAAATCTTGCCAAATTTACCCTGCTTGACCGCGATGGATTACTCCAGACTAAAATCCTGCTTAATAACCAGGACCCTTCAGACTTTTTCCGGTTCTCTCCATCGTTTTCCCAACCAGCAGAGCAGATTCTCGGTAACGGTCTTAATATCAGGGTAGTTGGATACTATAAGGATGGCACGGTAAAAGATGCCTTTAACTGGACATTATAACGTACATCCCATATGAGTATCCAGCCAGAAAAAAACATACAGGAAACAACAATTTTCTTTCTCCTCCTTCAAAAATTGAGTTGTCCATGATACAAAGACCGGACATGGTATTATTTAGAATTTTTTGATCCTCAATCGTACCTACATCGTATAATCCCTCGAAAAATTTGTCCTCCTTGTAATGTTCGACATGTAAACGTGCCTTTGGCGAGAGAAAATCGTTGATTTACTTTATTTGGAAGCAATTTTTTTCTGTTTGCAAAAACAATGCAAATTTTTCAAATTACAAAAAAGTTTGGACTCCGTGACAAACATTGGAGCAAATAAGTAATTTTTGCATCGATGTGCCCCCTGCTTTCATAAAAGGGATAACGGATATTTCACAAATGATTCAATTATTTTCGATATATTTCACGTAATGAAATTTATGAATGGAGCATAAGATAAAGTGAGTAGGTTAGAACAGAAATGAAATGGCTTTTTAGAGAAATATGCGGATAATTTGGTATAAATCCTTCATTAGTAACTAAAAAACAATTGAAAACGTTAGGCGGGGTTAAGGACATGAACCTAAAGACTCCATAAGCATATAATCTAAAACGAAGTCTGCAAAATCTTTGGTTTATGCCAGATGGAGAGTCGACGAATGCTTCCTTATAAAATGGTAGTTCTGTGGTACTCACTGCAGGATTCATCCAATGGTAATGGTTGCAAAGACGCTAAAATAGCATAAGGATGGGATTGAAATTAATAAATAGATACACAAATGGTTTTCTAGAGGGCCTAATAGCCATATTCAGGCCTTGAAAATTCATGCGTGAGGGTATCGGAATGATGAGAAATGACCAGGATCTCCTTCAGGTACGGTCACCTACAGTAAATTTGCCCACTTGAAACAGCGAATAGCCTTTTTTAATGCCATAATCATACAGACAAGCTGATGTGTACTTAATAGAATTTCAAATACAGAGAATTGTACCTCTAAAGATACTATCGAGTTCTTTTTGAGAGTTTAGATTGTGACGTACTATCCTTAAACCGATACCATATGGATTCATTCCTTTGGTTTGGAAACTCTTTTTTTCCCCTCTTTCGTTTTTGTGATCCTGATATTTTTCTTCTTCATACGAGTGTTAACTATTTCATATTTTTAATCCATATTCGTAATACTCTTTTTTGAGATGAGATAAACTATATTTAAGGCAGAGATGGATAATACGTTCTTAAATTTTGTAATACTACAAAAAAATAGATATATCATTAACTTGATAAGTAGTTAATGGAGGTAACAACGATGTGTTGTCACGATGCAAACAAACATGAGCACGAGCACGAGCATGATGGTAAAAAACATATCCATGAGCATATACATGATGGAGAACACAACCATACGCATACGTGCTGTCACAACCACTAACCCTTTTTTGTATTCGTGTTACCATGTCAATGGCTTCCAGCCGCAGCGGAATTAATCATGAGAGAAAATAGCTCCATATCTCTTAAATCATAAGGTATTTCTCTTTATTCAGGACATCGTAGTTTTCCACTCCTGCCCTGATAAATAAAACCATATGCAGGATTGAATAAGGATAGTTAAAACCCCCCTTTGGTGATCGCAAGTATATAAAGTATTTATAAGTTAAAATTTGTTGAAAGGGGTTTTTAGCTATTCTCGAATATATGAGGATGTGCCCATATTACGACGCTATCAATCTCATGAAAAGATACCTATTCCCGCGTTCGAAAAAAAGTGAAATAACGAATGATTTCTGGATCCTTTAGATTCATACAAAACCCAAAAAGGTGGTACAAGATATCACCGGAGTTATATCGTATTCCTATAATCAATACTGATAGGTAATTGTAACTTAAAACCGATTTCATTTAGGGAATATGTGGTAATTCAAATCAACAGCCAATGCGCGAACCTTCTTTGGAATCTCTGTCAACTCATCTCTTTCTCCCACTTTGCATTTATATATGGCACTAAACCTTATTAGGACATCGTGAGGTGAGTAATGAGCAATTAAATTTGCACGTTTTAATCTGTTGACATTTTTTTAAGAGACAAACAATGAGAGAAATGAGGTGATAATATGCCCAAAAAAGGCTTCATTTGTTCTTAAATACACCTTATCTGCCTGGAGTTCATTTTTAAAGGTATCAAAATGTTTCTCTACCATGTCTCTTGATTTATAGAGTTTATAGACTCCCGGAAGACAAATTTGATATTGTAAAAAACCTGCAGGAACGGGGGAACATTGTTGGCATGATGAGTGACGGAGTAAATGATGCACCCGCAAACAGGGAAGCTGACACCGGAATTGCCGTTACTGGTGCAACGGATGCTGCAAAATCCGCTGCAAAAATTGTTTTAACAAAGCCTGGATTATCGGTCATTATCGCTGCAATAGAGCGTAACAGAGAAATTTTCAATAAGATGGAAAGCTATGCTGTATATCCTATTGCAGAAACGGTAAGGATTCTTATCTTTCTGACGCTCTGTATTATTTTATTAATTTTAACCGGTCTCAGCACTCATGATCGTAGTGCTTGCTATTCTCAATGATCTCCCGATAATGATCATTGCTTTTGACAATGCACCGGTTACTACGAGATCTGAACGGTGGCAGATAAACCGTATATTGATGAAGGCCAGTATTCCTGGTATCCTTGATGTTTATTCAAGATTTTTGCTTCTCTGGTCATCCAAAGAGTATTTTCATCTTGACGCAGGAGTTGTACAGACCCTGATATTCCTGAAATTAGCAGGAGCAGGTCATATGACCATTTATCTACTCTTTATTCGCAAACTCACCATGCCGGTAATGTTTTAATAAAAAAGAACGGACTTTGGATGATTCAAGCCAGCCCCGGTCAAGTTGTTTCACCAGGTCATCGATAATTCCGATTTGTTTTAGTATCTCTTCAGTATATGGTCCTTCTTCCATCGTGACCATAAGGGTAATTGTCTGCAGGGGGTTTCGTATCTGATCATTCAGGATCTGGAACTGCTCCATATTTTTTTCAATCTGCATCAGACCATGGTCCTGAATATCTTTCTCAATAATTTTTTCAACCGTGATATCACGTGAAACTAAGAGCACCTGATCATCATCAGTTCCTGATAGGATAGGAATCAGCGAGCTATCAAGCCAGATCGAATGATCACCGGGAAGGATATACTCATCATGTATACGATGCTTCTGTCCGGTAAAAAAACATTATGAATCGTTGGAATCATTTTCTCCGGAAGATCACCAGGGACGATATCACCAAACTTTTTTCCGTTGATGAACTCCTGTTTCTCTCCGATGAATCTGGCCGCTGCTGTATTAATAAACAGGATCGTACATGAACGATCCAGGATCATAATAAAATCATCAGATAGTTCGGCAATTGATCGGTATCTCTCTTCACTTATTTTTAATCTCCGTTCCATCTCATGACGGTGTAAGGTTACCTCTACGGTAATCTGCAGGGACCTCTCATCAAAGGGTTTAATGAGATACCCGAACGGCGATGTTTCTTTTGCCTTGGAGATGGTTGTCTTATCTGTATGGGCTGTCAGGTAGATTACCGGAATATCATCCTTTGACTGAATTATCTGAGCTGCTTCAATACCGGTCATTTTGCCTGACAATGTAATGTCCATGAGGATAAGGTCTGGTTTTTCAGCCTGAACAGCATCAATGGCTGCTTCGCCCGAATCAACCACCTTCATAACCTGACATCCCATCTTTATCAATTTTGACCTGATATCGGCACCGGTTAGAAATTCATCCTCAACGATGAGTACTTTTGGTTGATTCATACTGGATCCTTCCTGCATTGTTTGGGAAATTCAATAATATATCCAAATTCTGTATCATGTATGAGTGATAATTGTCCTTTTATCTGTGTGGTAAGACCCTGAATCATCTGCAGCCCCAAGGTTTGTGGATGGGTAATGAGCATGGTATCCGGTATACCGATACCGTTATCAGTATATGACAGCAGGTAATTGTTATTTTTTTCTCCGATCTTTATTCTGACAATTCCCTTCCTATTTTCAGGAAAGGCATTTTTTAATGAGTTGGTTATCATCTCATTCAGGATGAGACTTAAAGGAACTGCTGTGGTAATATTCATCTCAAGTTCATCAAACTCCATAAGAATGGATATTCGTTCTGAATCGATGCCATATGACTGAAGAAGATATTGTGAAAATGAAAGG
>NZ_DAONKG010000106.1:0-8457 GCF_035406105.1 Methanospirillum sp. | reverse complement strand
AAGGGTGATGAGTGATGCATGATTCCCAATGAGGGTTTGTATCACAGACGGGTCATATCTGACAAGAGGAGAGGGTTCTTCCAGATAGAGCATATCAACCCGTGGGGTAATTCCAATTGACTGGGAGACGAGCCATGCATAGAGTGAGGTCTGTGCAAGATCCTGAGCGGGATCTGACTCTTTTCTCCCTTTATACTCCAAAACCACAGGTTCTTTTGTTCTTGGATCAAAAAGGAGAGCATCAGGCCTTCCGCTTATTCTCACAACCTCTCCCTCATCACAGACAAAATCAGAACTCATGGTATATTCTGATGAGTGAAATATTGTTGCAATCAGTGCTTTTGGATCTTCAGGGGGTGTCCCGTCCGGACTGATAAACTGAGAGAGGTAGAGGATCCATGAATCACAGGCTCCGGCAAATGCTTCAATCTGCTCAAAAGAGAGTTGAGGGGCATGTTTTGCCAGATATGGGATAAAAAACTCATTCTTGATATATTCCCGAATTGAGCCGGTAATATCAGGATCAGGTGATGTGAGTGCGTTTAAAAAGGCACGCTGGCTCGCATCGTCATTTGCAATATACCGAAATATGTGATCTGCTAAGGTGTGAAACCTCTTTCCAGGAAGGGTTTCTGACCCTTTATGCCCAACCTTCCATGCATGTTTGTATCCCTTACAGGAATATCCAAAGAGGCGTGGACAGTGCTGACAGAGATGGAGTTCACTTACGGAGAGTCTCTGCATATGGGCCCCTTTCCTTTAGCAATTATCAATGAACCCTGCTGATTAGGTAGTATCGTATAGGCAGTTGAATGTTTTCCACACCATATGATGAGTTCGTCATAGGTCATTGAAATCCCGTTTTCCTGAAGACTTTTGACGAGGAGATCGGCCCGCATGAGGTGCATTGGGTGAGAATACAGGATATTGCAGATAGTGGTGTGTACTGCTTCATCTGATACCTCCCGTTTGGATATGTCCCTTTTATTCTTTTCTCCTGTAGGAACGATTGCAGGAATTACCGGTACAAGGGAACGAAAAGCCTCCTTATTGCCCACATAGGCATGGAGTTCATTATGAGTAATCGGACGAATCCCCTGCTTTGTCTCAATTTGAATATCTCCCTCGGTGATCTTACAGAAGAGGGAGTACAGGGCATAAAACCGTGCGATCTCACCTTCTGATGGTTGCATGATCTGCCCTCCGGCGGCAAGAAACGCCTCTCTCTTCTGGTTTGTCTGGATCCATGTGGGTTTGGTAACGATGCATCTGGGATCGGTCAGATACAGGCAGGAACAACCTGGGTTATTCTGGAGAAACTTGACCCCCCTGGTAAAGCCTGCACCTATGGCGCTATGATTGCGATTGGTATTGATGATAATACAGCATCTCTTCGAGTTATGCGTGATCGTCAGGATATTCTTTCTGGATTCCTTTTTCCATGCGTATTCAGCTCTTCGTGATTTGAGAAATGTTTGCAGGGCACTTGTTATCTGTTCATAATCAGGTGGCCATGAATCAAGGTCTGAGAGGATCTGATCATGTTCCAGCATCCATGCCGATCTGATGACTTCATCAGGAGAGGGGAAGGGTATATCCACCTCGGCCCATTTTTCATCAATCATCATGATGATGGTATTTGCGGTCCTGATAACCTCACGGGGAGAAGGGTATTTTCCAATAGATGATACTACCTTAGGAATCAGCCAGTCTGCAAGCATCTCCCACATATCAGGAAATACTACTTTGATACGGGAGGTGATGATCTCCTGTATCTGTTCTTGGGAACATCCAAGGAGATCCACCTGATTCATTCCAAGCCTATCAGTGACTGCCCTATCCAAATTCTCTTCAAATTTCTCCCAATACAGGGTTCTCATGAAGGCAAGAGGAAGGATGGCAGAACTCTCATTAAAGATCATCTGGTTCATCAGCCCAAAAGCTCTTTGATGCTCTGGTGTGGAGAGGTTCTCCAGTTGATCAAAGCAGATGATCAGGCATTGATGAAGGTAGGTCAGGAGAAGACCCAGTGATTTGAGGAATTTACTTGCTTCATCCTCTGCTTCAGCTTCAGACAACTCTTTAAACGGGATATTCAAAAGGGATGCATCTTCAGGATCTGCAACCTCTCCTGCGAGCCGGTTACGTGCAGGATAGTTGAGATCTGGATCTCCAAACGCAAAGATCAACTTGATAAAGAGATGATTGATATCCGGTATCTTGTCTACTATCCAGGATTGTACCTGATTGTAGAGGATATTCCGTTCTTTGCCATGATCTGAAAAATATCTAAAGAATGTCTCGGGATTATCTTTGAATGGCTGAAATGCCTGCCGGTATTCTTCTTTTTGATCGATAAACTCATATATCATCGAGAAGAGAATGCCGTGAATCTGCGTAAACTTAAACGATTCTCGTAAGGGATGAGACAGGTTGGTGATAATCCCATGAAAAAGATGCTGTATTGGGGTGTTATAATTAATGATCGGTCGTATCATGGAGAATTTTACTTCAAATGATGTATTCTCACAATATTCCCGTATACGGGCGATCATATTCGTCTTTCCGCTTCCTGCCTCACCTTTTACCAGAATTCCAACCGGATCATGTGGGTTTTTCTGTTTATATGAAATAATTCTGGTAATAGTTATGAATGCATCGCCATTGATGGATGAGATGGTGGGAAACTGATTCACCCAGGGATCTGGTTGTGAGTGTGATGAAAATGGATTATTCTCCCGTAACAGCTCCCGCGGGCTCTTCATGCCCCCCTCCAGAAAAGAAGAATCCGTAAAGTATGATTGGTATCCATGTATGAGTCGATTCGTTGATCCTCTGTAAGAATCTGGGGATCACTTGCCTGAAGCTCAACGACTCCGGTATCCCATAATGACTGAATACATGAATCGAAAACATTCTTTGGCCATTTGAGATATCTGCGGAGTTCATAGATCTTGACATAGTTTCTGTCTCTTCTGATGATATCATATGCTTTTTTTATTTCAAGAGAGAAATCAGGGTTTTCATGGACCAGGATCTGCACATTAAAATCCTTTGACTGGGCAACAATCTGCAGCTCTATGGCCCCAGATCGGGCAAGGGTATTTATTGTATCGGCAATCTCCCCTTTTTGAAACGGGAGGTATTTTGACATGTTTCTTATGCTTATTGGGGATCGTTGAGCGATATATGCGAGGATAATATCTTGAATCGGAGCACGAAGAAGGTAGGTTCTGTTTCCTTTTTTCTGAATGGAATAGGTATTGGGGAGGAAAGGCTTGATACTATCGATAAACTCCTTGTTATTGAGTTTTTTGACCTGATGACCGAGAATGCGTTCTACTCCTTTTGGGAGGGATTTTTTAAGTTGTGTTATGGTGAGATAATCCCTCTTCTGTTTATCAAAGAGCTGGGTGAGGATATCCTGGACGGTAAGATCCATACCAGATATCTCTTTCGTATTCATAAAAGAATATGATTTACCTTGACATGAAGAGATTCGATTCTTTACTAAAATATGTCACTATTTTCTTTTGGAAGGTTTTTAAAAAATTATTCCGTATATTTAGATAAGAATTGTATGACAATGATCTCCGTAAGGTACAGCCAAGGTACATGTAACGTACCCTCTTGAAACGACGAAGAGCCGCAGTAAAGCTATCCGTCAAGAGTATACGATATTCTTATATAAAAAAAGAGGGTGAAGAGTTATTCTCTATTGTATGAATGATTGAAAGTTCCTCATGAAACATACCGGCTCCCAGGTTGATGCAACTATCTGATGAATGGAAACACGTCTGATGCATTCTGAATGCACGAAATTATCCACAAAAATAACTCGTGAGTCCCGTGATACATCTGCTAATTATTTATACAATAACGATATATAAAAAATAGATTATCGGTAATTACCAGATTTTTCTGTATACAGAGGGATGAGGGATGGAACGAGTGAGTGTATCGTGGATTTTTAGAGCTTGTCTGCTCTTCATGCTCATCGCAGCAGTATGGGAGGGAGCACAGGCCGAACAAGGATCAGAAACATATGTGCCTGGTGAGGTCATTGTCAAATACGCAGACATCGGATCAGGAACAGCGGTTGCATCTGTTGCTTCTTCATTGAACGCTGAAATTGGTGCAGAAACCATCTATACCGATGAAGTTATGGGCGTAAAAGGGATGCAGGTAGTAAAGGTACCAGATACAATGTCGGTGCCGGATGCTGTGCAGTTTTACAAGTCAAATGAACATGTCGTTTATGCTGAACCCAACTATGTGACACATCTGCCAGCTCCATTAGGTAATTCAGAGAATGTGGTTCAGACCCTTGAGAGTGAAGCACCAGGGATGACAATCCCAAATGATCCGGATTTCAATCTCCAGTGGGGTATGTATAACACACAAAACGGCAGTTCTGCGAGGGCTGATATCAGTGCACCTGAAGCCTGGAACATATCAACCGGCTCATCAGAGGTTATTGTTGCGGTTATCGATTCTGGTGTGGACTATAACCATGAAGATCTTGCCGAAAACTGCATCAGCGGATATGATTTTGTTAATAACGATGATGATCCCATGGATGATAACGGGCACGGTACCCATTGTGCAGGGACCATCAGTGCGGTAACAAACAACTCAAAAGGTATCGCGGGTGTCAGCTGGAACTCAAAGATCCTTCCGGTAAAGGTTTTTGATGCAGCTGGTCAGAGTAACACGGTTCTTGAGATCCTGGGAATCCTCTATGCAAAGGAGCAGGGTGCTGATATTATCTCCTGTTCATGGGGGAGTTACATCTATAGTGAAGCCTTGAAAGAGGCGATTGAGAGCACTCCCGCACTCTTTGTCTGTGCTGCCGGAAATGAGGGATATGATACCGATGAGATACCATTCTACCCGGCAGACTACAACTCTGCAAACATTATTTCGGTCGGGGCAAGTGACCGGTATGACATGCTCACCTGGTTCTCCAATTATGGTCTGACATCAGTGGATCTCCTGGCACCTGGTGAAGATATCTACAGCACCCTGCCTGGCACCTACGGGATGATGGATGGAACCTCCATGGCTGCTCCGTTCGTCGCCGGAACTGCAGCACTCATCAAGAGTGAAAAGCCCGGAAATGATGCAGTACAAATCAAAAACCTGATACTAAACTCCGTTGATCAGAAGTTCTGGCTCAATACCACCTGTGTGACCGGGGGAAGACTCAATGCCTACCGACCGCTCAGTCAGGTCCTTCCGTTACATGCTGAGTTCAAGGCAGAACCTTCTTCAGGTACAATCCCCCTCACCGTACAATTCACAGATATGTCATCAGGAGAACCGGAGTCATGGCACTGGACATTCGGTGATGGATTTGAATCGACCCTGCAGAATCCGACACATCTGTACATGAAACCCGGGAAATATACTATCACACTCACCGTGTATAAGGAAGGGCTCAGCTCAATCGCTGAGAAAGAGAATTATATCCATGTAAAACCACCGTACCAGCCGGTAAAAGCATTCCCTAACGGAAAAGGAGGATTTTACCCTGTCCCGACCGACCCGGATGATGACGGACTCTTTGATGATATAAACGGGAACGGATGGCTTGAGTACGAAGATCCAAAACTTCTCTTTGACCAGATGCTCTATGCAATAAAAGAAGAACCGATCGGCCAGTTTGACTTTGATAAAAGCGGGTTTATCGGTTTTGGTGATGTTGTGAAATTATACCAGATGGTGTGAGGTGATCCAGATGAAACATACCTATCAAATCGGAGTCCTTTGTGCATGTATGCTGATTGTCGGACTGATTGCACCAGTATCAGCATACTCACTCCTCTATTTCAACCCGTCGGTGGTCGAATCAAATCCTGGAGAACAACCGGCAATCGATCTCATCATGGAAGGGTGTAATTCAGGAATATCCGGGTATGCCCTGTACCTTACCCTTGATAATCCGACCGTTGCATCATTTGGTGAGATTACCTTCCCCTCGTGGGTCTCGATGAACAAGGTTGAACATATAAATAGTACGACCATTCTCATTTCAGGAGCGGACCTTGGCACCCAGGTAGAACCAGGCCTTTCGATAGCAAACCTTGCACATATCTCCATTCATGCTCTGACCGCGGGATATGCAACCCTGAGTGTGGAGCCGGTTATTATCGATGATGACCGGAGCGGGCGGTATGACCCGGTGAGTAAGACGGCAAGCATCGTCATATCCGGAGCCGGACCAAATCCCATGATTCCGGCATCAAAGTAGGTGCATGATATGAAACAGTTATTTGCATATGAAGAAAAAGCTGGAAGAATTGAACTCTTCATCAGGATTATCTACTCGTTTATCATTGGGATAGTCCTGATGATTTATGGATGTATTGCAGGCATCTGCATGTTTATCCAGTTTTTTGTGATACTCATCCTTGGACGGAGATCGCGGGGACTTTCTGACTTTATTCAGGGTTATCTCGAGTACTATGTTCATATTCTCCCGTATACCTTCTTTATGACCGACGAAAGACCGGGTATTCTTCCTACATCGGTCATCATCTACGAGGAAGAGAAAGTTTAATTGCTGTCTCTGTGAGATTCTCTCTCATGGCCGGCATTATTATCGATGCCAAAGTTGACCGGATTCAGGTACCGGAAAACCTTCGATATTTTCGATTAATCGAAGAGCAACAGGAACGGTGTGCAGAGATCGGTTGTCAGGGGGATGTCTTTAAATTTGGCCTTGGGCAATCTCCCTTTCCAGTTCCTGCTCCACTCCAAAAAGCGCTCTCTCTGCATAGCAGCATGGGTTCCTATGCTCACCCGATAGGAAGCAGCAGAATACGTGAAGCAGTTGCAGATTTTTATAAAACACGATTCGGACTTGAAGTCGAGCCATACCGGGTGATAACCGGTCATGGAGCAAAAGGGCTCATTTTTTCAATATTCACCCTCATTACGGGATCAGTTATTATACCTTCACCCGGATGGCTGGGATATCTCCCCCAGCTTCGTATTCTGAATGTGCCGTATTACCGTCTCTATACTCATGGTGCCGGGAACTTCAAGATCCGACCGCAGACTCTGGAAGCGATGCTCAAGGGTCTGGTAAAAACCCAGCATCTTCTCATTCTGAATAACCCCGGAAATCCAACCGGTGCATTGTACACAAAGGATGAACTGACTGAGATCGCGGATGTATGCAGAAAATATAACACGTTCATCCTTGCTGATGAGGTATACAGCCTTCTGACCTATGACCCTGGCTCTTTTGTAAGCATGGGAAAGATTTACCCGGAAGGGACATTTGTGATCCACAGTCTTTCAGCTGGGATGGGTGCCGGAGGATTTCGTCTTGGCAGCTGCATTATGCCGGAGGGAACCAGTCCATCCATCATTCGTGATGTGGAAAAAATCGCTGCCACCATTTATACCAGTTCTGCCGCACCGCTCCAGGAGGCAGGAATTGCAGCATACCGGTCAGGTGAGGAGATGGATCAGTACCTGGATGCTGTCAGAAATATATTCAGAATTATGACGAGCAGACTGGCAGGTATGTGCAGGGCAATTGAAGGCATCAGAGTTACAACCCCACGGGCAGGGTTTTACTTCATGGTGGATATGAACCCGCTCACCACTGAACTGCAGAAGGCTGGCATTCTGTACTCAAATGATCTGGCCCCGGCGTTAATCTCACATCCGTACCATATCGCAACCGTCACTGGTGAAGCAATGATGGCTCCCTATGGTGATTTTTTCATCAGGTTTGCCTGCACTGATTTTGACGGGGAATCTGCTCTTCTTGAATACCTGGAAAAACCCCCGGCATTTGATGAGGAAGAGGCCTTCTTTGAAAAATACGGAGAACGGATGATTGCAGGTATGAGAATGTTTCAAAAGTGGGTCGGTGATATCAGGGAAGGAACATTCCGGATGCCCGCCCTGTAAAATCACTTTTTTTCACACCGGTTCGCTAAAGTCTTACCTCATAATCAGGCTCAGCATATATAACTGAAGTCTGGTTTTTATACGCCAGGACACCTTCAGAGGGTGTCATGTTTGCTGAAAGTTTAACAAGATGCAGTCCGGACAGCCCGTCCAAGGTGAAATCCTTCAGCAATGTTGCATTTAGCGATGCATGAGTCTGATTTGCAAATGCAGAAAGATTTGATAAATCTGGAAATGCTTTTACATTGAACTGGACAAGCAGACGGGCCGGCTGCTCTGATGAACTGTTTTGTGTAAGAGCACCAGTATCGGGTGTTCCATTATTCCCCTCCGTAGTACCGGCTTTACTTTCAATTGAATACACAACGTTCCGTTCAGCATATTTCACATAGGGAAGACTCTGGTAATATGCGATGCTATCTTCCAGAGTCATCCCAGGTGGAAGCTGAACCAGTTGAAGCCCTGGAAGTCCAAGCTCGTTATAATCAGTCTTCACCTTTGCTCCGATATATGCATGAGAAGCATTGG